>DASZIA010000452.1:0-2880 GCA_035949535.1 Planctomycetaceae bacterium
CGCTCGCGTCCGAATAGAACCATTCGTAACCGGTTCGGACCGATACGCTGTCCCACCAGTTGAGCGGAATCGACTGGCTGATCGCCGGGCCGAGCAAGTGCGTGAACGCAGGATTCGACGATCCGGAGAGTTCAAGGCCGATGTTGTTGAAGGCGTCGGCCCAGTCGACCCACACGACGTCGAGCGAGACGCGTTGGCGGGGCGTCAGATCTTGTTTGATGCCGATGCCGACTGTCGCGGGCCAGGCCATCTTGGCCGACGATTCATAGTGTGTGCCGACCGGGCCCGGGCCCAAGCCGAAGACCTGTGCATTCAAGTGGCCGTCGAGGCTGAAGCGGTCTTCGCTGGTGAACGCGGCACCGAGCATCGTGGTGTCGGTCAGTCGATACTGGGCGCCGACCGACCACGTGTACGTTACGCCATCACCGACCAGCTTCATCAGAACCGGCGCACCCGCAGCTGGTCCTTGCTGCAAGAAGAACGGCGTCTCGATCGATTCGAAGCTGTACGCAATGCCGAACGTCGCACCGATCGAGAGCCGGTCGGTTGCGCGATAAGCGATTCCCGGCAGGAATTTGACGAGCGAACCAAACGACTTGTACGACTGATTTCCCAACACGGGGTTATTCAGATCCCAACCAGCGGCAAAGCCTGCTGGTGCAAAAGCACCGAAGCCCCAGGCCCACTGGCCATCCTCGCTCTTCTGGAAGTACGAGACCATCGGCAGCTCGAGCGGGCGGATGTGAGCGGCCGTATCGGGGTTGATCGGATTGCTGTAATGCAGGTCGGTAATCAGCGTGTCGCCGGCGACTTCAAAAAGTCCGCAGCCGTCGCCATTCAGAATGCCGGCGGGATTGGCGAGCAGGACGCCGCCGTTGTCCGAGAAGGCGATGTTCGTGCCGCCGCGACCGTCGGAGATCGCTTCGACGCTGTCGTGGATGACGCCGTCGGCCCGCGCCGCGTTTGCCGACAGAGCCAACACCACCAAGGCCAAGAGGCAGCTCTTGAAACGGTTGATCATTGCACCGGCCCGTTCGAGATCGGTCCGCGGAAATCAGCGCGACGCATTGCCCGCGCAATCCGTGACCGAAGCTTAAGAAACGCACTTCCGTGAGACCGTCACGGGGATATCGGTTGAGGCGCGTCCGTAAGATCAAACGCTTAGACGCACAGAGCGAGCCCTAAGTCCGTTCTCTCCAATGCGCAATGCACATCCGGAACGGCCGAAACGCGAGCTACAACCGGCACGCTTTGTCGCAGCCCCGCAGCTTGCCGCAGGCGTGGAGCTGGGGCGGATCAGTTGTAGGGTGGGCCGAGGCCCGTTTCGGGCCGCTGGCCCACCATTGCGCCCGGTCGCGCCCGAGACGCCGGGAAGCGAGAGATGGTGGGCCTGCGGCCGCCTTCGGCGACCTTGGCCCACCCTACAGCCCTCTACAGCCCAACATCCGCAAGGTCGCGTCAGTTTACTTGACCGTGCACCCGCAGCTCGATTGGCAGCGGGAACTGGGCGAATTCCTCACGAATCGTGTGAGGCTCGACGTGGGCTCCGTAGCGGTCCATCAGGTAGGCCAGGCACTCCTCGACAACTTCCTCCGGGGCGCTCGCACCGGCTGTCACCAGCACGGTTTCGCAGCCCTCGAACCATCGCGGATCGATCTGATCGGCGGCGTCGATCAGATAAGCCGGCTTGTTCCCCTCCTTGGCGATTTCAGCAAGGCGGTTGCTGTTGGAGCTGTTTTGGCTCCCCAGCACGATCACGACGTCTGAGGCCGGCAACAGGGTTTTCACCGCGTCCTGGCGATTTTGGGTGGCGTAGCAGATGTCCTTTTTGGGCGGGCCGACGATCTTGGGAAACCGCTGCTTCAGCCGGTCGATGATCTGGCTGGCCTCATCGACGCTGAGCGTCGTCTGCGTGATGTAAGCCAAGCGGTCGGGGTTGGGGACCTCGAGCGCTTCGACATCTGCGACGCTCTCGACCAGACGCATCTGCTGGGGCGCTTCGCCCATCGTGCCGACCGCTTCGTCGTGACCGGCGTGGCCGACCAGGATGACCGTGCGCCCCTCGCTTGCAAAGCGGATCGCTTCGAGATGCACTTTGGAGACCAGCGGGCAGGTCGCATCGATGGTCGACAGCCGTCGTGTGCGCGCTTCCTCGCGCACCTGCGGCCCCACGCCGTGGGCGCTGTAGACGAGGCGTCCCCCTTCCGGGACGTCGCCGATCTCGTCGACGAAAACGACACCCCGGCGGCGAAAGCTCTGCACAACGTGATTGTTGTGCACGATCTCGTGATAGACGTAAAGCGGCGGGCCGAAGAGTTCCAGCGCCCGTTCCAGGGTCTGAATCGCCATCACCACGCCGGCGCAGAAACCGTGCGGATTCGCCAGCAGCACTTTCATGGTTCGCTCCTTGCCTTTCGGCGACCTCGACTCGTCCCGCGACTTCCTGCGCGAGAAGCGCTTGGACCCTCAATCACTGGGCGCTCGACCTAGCGCTATCCGGCGGTGACCGTTGCGGCTTGCGGCTCTGCCGGGATCATATTGACGAAATAGTCGGCCGACTCGTCGTCGGCAAAACCCTTCTGGATGTTGACGAAGTCGGCTTCTGCCTCGAGAAACGCGTCGACCACGTCTGGATCGAAGTGCACACCCGACTCTTCGAGAATCAGCGATTTTGCGACGTCGTGCGTCATGGCGTTCTTGTAGACTCGCTTGGCGGTGAGCGCGTCATAGACGTCGGCAAGCGCCACAATCCGGCCGGAAAGCGGAATCTCCTCGCCGACGAGGCCTTGCGGATACCCGCTGCCGTCATAGCGTTCGTGGTGCGTGAGCGCGATCTCGCGGGCCATGCGAAGAAACTCGGCATCGGGCTGCAAGCGGCCC
>DASZIA010000453.1:0-7095 GCA_035949535.1 Planctomycetaceae bacterium
GATCCCAAGCCACCAACGAAGCCGGGCAAATCGGCCTCCAAGAGCAAGTCCTCTTCCAAGTTCCCCTCAAAGGCCAATCGGCCGAGACGCGCTCCCGCACCCGAACCGCCGGACGAAGAGCCGGCGATGCCCCCGGTCTCGATTGACGGACCGCCTCAATAATCCACACACAACTTCGCGGCGCTGCGTGAGAACAGAACCGGGTTCGGTTCGGCTTCTTGCTCGGCTTTGTCGCCTCTGATAGCGTAGATGCGTTGGCTCGAAGTGCTCCTATCAGGCGACTCCTCTCTGCGGATTCCCGATGCAAAGACCACGGTCCGTGACGCCGTTGATTGTGGTGGGTCTCGCAATCCTCGCTGCCGGTGCCGCCCTGCTTTCCGCCGAGCCCCCGCCGATTTCCTCAACCAAGAAAGACGCCGACGCGAAGGGCAGCGAGGGGAGCAAGAAGGCGGCGATCGGCCGCGTGCATGCCGGGGACGCGGAAGCACCGGTGAGGCTGCCCCGCTGGTGGAAAGCCGGCGATCCGGTGCCGATCGTGAAATCGAATTGCGTGCGCTGTCATCTGACGGCCGGGCGAGAACTGACGGCTCCCGCGCAGGATTTCGCTCGCAGTGTCCACGATCTGCATGGAATGACGTGCTCCGACTGCCACGGCGGAAACCGCGACAAAGACGAGTCGGCCCACGAAGGGGAGTTCGGCTTCATCGGCACGAAGCTCAGTGCTCACATGGCCGGCTGCGCCGAGTGCCACGGCGAACAGGCCGAGGCCGTGAAGTCTGGCCCGCACTACTGGGATTTCTCGAAGCAGATCAATCTCAAGTATCCCGTCTGCAGCGATTGCCACGGGCACCACGATGTTGAGAAGCCGCCCGTGGAATTTGCACTCAAGACAGTCTGCCGCGAGTGCCATCTCAACTTCGAGCACGACATGCCCGCGTTGGCCGAGGTGGTGAGTGAAAACGACCGGTTGTGGGGAGTGATCCGCAAGGTTCAGGACAAGAACCTCACGAATGAAAAGCCTGTCCCCGAGCAGTTCCACCAGGATTTGGCGGCCGCCCGCCACCTCACGGCGACGCTGATTCATCCGGCCCACAAAATTTCGGAAAAACAAGCGGGGGAACTCGACGCCCGAGTGAAGGCGCTGCGGAGCCGCCTGGAACAATGGCTCGCCGAGGACGCGGCTCGTCCCCCGGCGAAGCGTTCATCGAACGTCCCCGCTTCCAAGGCTTCTCCAACCCCAACAGATCGATCGAAAAATGCACCCTAACTGCCCGCGGTTCGGACGTCGTGATTTCTTGGCGGCTGGCGGCGCCCTGGCAGTCGGCGGGCTGATGCATTCCGGAGTTCGGGCCGGCGAGTCTGCCGCCATCACACCGGCTACGGTCGCTCCTCCGATTGATCCGAACCACAAGGCGCTGGTGGGCATCGCGCGCGGCTCGAGCATCGAAGACTCGGTCAAGTCCGCAGTCGCGCTCGCCGGCGGGCTCGACTTCATCAAGCCGGGGCAAACGGTGCTGATCAAGCCGAACGTCACTGGTGCCGCCAAGTTCCCGACGACCACGAATCCAGAAGTGCTGTACGCGGTGATCAAGCTGGTGGCAGCCCGCGGACCAAAGCAGATCTATGTTTCAGACCGCAGCTTTTCTCCGGCGTTCGTCACGACGGCCCCCAAGACGATCGACGTGATGAAATACGTGGGACATCTCGCGGCGATCGAAGCCGCCAAGAAAGACGTCAAAGCGCCGGTCATGGCACTCGGACTCGAGGCCGCTGGCGCAGAACTCGAGCGGCTTGGCCGCCCCAAGGGGACGCCGCTCTGGCGGAAGATCAAACCGGCCAACGCCAGCCATTGGGCCAACGGCTTCGAGCAGGCCGAACTGTTATTCGCCGTCGACCATGTGATCAACGTGCCCGTCATCAAGACGCATTTTCAGGCTTGGTTCACGATGTCGATGAAGGCGTTCGTAGGGATGAGTCATCATCGCACGCGGCTGGAGTTCCATCGCTCGCTGGCGGGCGACTTCAGCCTCTTTCGCCAAAAGGCCCGTCGGCGGCGCCGCCGCGGCATCATGCCCGATGTGGCGGCCGAAGACGCGGCCGTCGCGCCGTTCGTCAACCGCATCGCCGAGCTAAACCTCGGGCTGAAGCCGTCGCTCAACATTTTGGATGGGTCGACCTCTTTCGTGTTTGGCGGCCCTTCGCAGGGCGACACGGCAACGCCGAAAGTGATTGTCGCCAGCACCGACCGCATCGCGGCCGACGCGACGGGAATTGCCGTGCTCAAGAACATTGGGACTGAGCCGCGCTTGCAGAATCGGTCAATCTGGAGCAATCCGTTCCTGCGTCACGGCATCAAGATCGGCCTGGGTGTCGGCTCACCCGCGCAGGTCGTCTTGAGAGACGCCGGTATCCCCGCGGCGGAGATCGAACGCATCCGCACTCTGCTGATGCAAACAGCCTGACTTGTGCGAGCAAGGCGCGAGCCGCCGGTGTGTGCGTCGCGGCTCGTGTCAATCCGTTGTCGCCCAGGCGTCCGCGTACGAAAGGCGATACGCCTTGTAGGTCGCGGGAAATTTCGCCTGCAGCGTCTTGAGCGAAATGGCGCTCGCCATCGGCTTGCCCTTTAAGGTGAAGATCGAAAACGTCACCTTTCGGGTGCCGGCGTAGTGCACTGTCAGGATTTCGTTGCGACCTTTGAGCGAGACGATGGCCCGCGGCTCGTGCGGCGCCGTGCTGCTCGATTTCTCCGACGGTTTCTTCTCACTGCTGCGGCTTGAGCCGTTCGCCTTGCCAGCTTCCGCTTTAGCCGGGTCGCGTTCGCCGGAGAATTCCATCGTGCCCGTGCTGCCACCGAGATCGAATTCGACGTTTCCTTTGATCGCGTTCCCCTGGAGCTTGGCTTTGTAAACGCTCTTGAAGATTCGCCCGTCGCGCGCGGCGTCGACTTTCCAGCTCAGTTGATCGCCCTCGAGCTTCAAATCTTGGGCGGGATGTTCGCCGAAGCGTCCTGTGTAAGTCCCCTTCAGCTTCTCGCCTTCGGCGGAAAGTTTGAGCGCCGACTCCATGGGGTTGCCGTTGGCGCCTTCGAGCTTGAGTTTCCAGGTGCCGACGACGTCATCAAGATCGACCCCGCGTTTGGCCGTCCAGGGGAGTGGAATAGAATTGTCTTCGATCACGATATCGATGTTGCCATTGATCTCGTTCTTGCTGAGCTTGCCGTGAAACTTGGCGCGAATCTTTTGCTCGTTGAAGTTCCCCTCGGCTTCGAACGAGACCTCTTGCTTTTCGAACTTGCCGCTGGAGATGGGCACCGTCTGCCCGCTGCGTCGGTATGTTCCGGTGAGTTTGCCGTCCTTATTGACGAGTTTGAGCACGCTCCGGTTGGTTTGCCCCTCGATCTCGCGCGACCAGACCCAGGTGCCGGTCGGATCGTTCTTGTCGCTCGCGCACAGGCCGCCACCCATTGACATCCCAACAAGTGCACAGGCCATCGACGTCCGGACCGCACTTCGCAGGCTCATCTGATGCTCCCGAGAGAATCGCCCCAGTCGGAGATGCGGCTACAAGTCCTCTCCGCCGCATACATGTCGAGAAAATGCTAGCTCGCGCTGACGGTCCGAGCAATACGAGTCGGTGGACGCGCGGACACGCCGAAGCGCCAAATTGAATCCCCTTCTCCGCTCCTGTACGATCACGGCTCCTGTACGATCACGACGTTGTCCGACGCGATGCGTCGCTCGATGCGTCCGAAAGCCACTTGTGCCGTCTGCGAGAGCCTCGCCATGCGTTTTGTGACCGCAACTTCCGACGCATCACGCGTCCGTCCATTCGTGCTGTCGCTGCTCGCGATTTCGTCTGTTTGCATTGCCGAAGGTCGTCTTCCCGCGCAGGAAAGATCGCGCCCCGAGCGGGTCTACTACAACCTGCTGAACCCCGCCGGCCTGGCGATTCAGCCCGGCACCGATTATGTCTTCATCTCTTCGCGGTTCGGCATCTACCGCTACGACCCCAACTACAAACAACCCACGGAGCATAAGGCCGGCCTTGAAATCGATGGCTACCCCAAGCAGGTCGACGTCTTCGGCACCGGGCCGAAATACGAGATCGGCCCGCTCGGACTGGCTTTCCTCGACCGCAATCACCTGGTGGTGGGTGACGGCAGCCGCAAAAAGGGCGAAGAACTCGTGCGGGTTTACAAGCTGCCAGCCGCCCCGCCTTCCCCGGACGAGTGGATCAAGGAAGATGCCGCGGAGTTCACGCTCGGCCCGATCAAGGCCGGTACCGATTCGTCGACCGGCGAGGGAGACTTCTTCGGCGTGGCGGTCGGACATGACGCAATCTGGGTCACCTGCCACGGCGACGAGATGAAAGGCTGGATCGCAAAGAGCGAACTCAAGGACGGCAAACCGGGTCCGCTTAAACCCGCGATCGCCACGAAACCCGCCACGCAAGTCGCCGCTCCTGGCCCGATCACGTTCACGCCGGACGGCAAGGAGTTGGTCGTGGGACTGATGGGCGATCTCAACTCCGAAGACCGCGACAGTGTGATTGCCTTCTTCGATCCGGCCGACGGCAGTCTCAAGCGCAAAATGAGCGCGGGCCTGTTCGACGTCACCGGACTGGCCTACAGCCCCAAGACCAAAAAGCTCTACGCCACCGACTTCGCGTGGAAGAAACCTCGCGAAGGGGGGCTGTTCGAGCTCGTCGTCGATGGCGACAAAATGAAAGCCACGCGAATCGTGGCCCTGGACAAACCCGCGGCGTTGGCCTTCGATCCGGCCGGCCATCTTTACGTCGCCGTCTTCGAGGCCCAGCTCGATCCGGGCGAGAAGGCTCGCGCCGCCGATCCGGGCGCCCTGCTCTATATCAAGCCGGGCCTCTAAGGACCGAAGCGTCGCTCGATCGCGGGCCCGACCATCTGGTCCGGCTGTCGATCGAGTGATAGCATTGACTGATGATCTTCGTTCTGGATAACTACGACTCCTTCACCTACAACCTCGTCCAGCGCCTGGGCGAGATTGACGCGAGTCTCGATATTCGTGTTGCCCGCAACGATCAGATCACGGTCGACGAAATCGAGTCGCTGAAGCCCGAGCGGATCATCATTTCGCCCGGCCCCTGCACGCCCAACGAGGCGGGCATCTCGAAGCAGGTGGTCGAGCACTTTGGGCCTCACCTTCCCGTCCTGGGAGTCTGCCTGGGGCACCAGTGTATCGGCGAGACGTACCATGGTCGCGTTCTCCCGGCCCAGCGATTGATGCACGGCAAGGTGTCGAATATTCATCACGACGGCCGCGGGCTGTTTGCCGGTCTCAAGAACCCGTTTTCAGCCACGCGCTACCACAGCCTGGCTATCCCGCTTGACGCTCTGCCCTCCGAGCTCGAGTTGTGTGCCTGGACGGCCGACGAGGATTTTCCTCGTGAGGTGATGGGAGTGCGACACCGGGGGTTTCCCGTGCACGGCGTGCAATTCCACCCGGAGAGTTTTCTTACGGACGGCGGCATCGATCTGTTGCGTAATTTTTTGCACCTGCGGACCAACTGATGTTGAGCGTAGTCGACGCCCTCGACGCCATCCTGAGAGAGGCGCAGCCTCTGAAGCCCGTCACTGTCGAGCTGGCCGACGCCCTCGGACTGGTGACGGCCGAAGACATCGTCTCTGACGTCGACTCTCCGCCCTTCGATAAAGCGCTGATGGACGGATTCGCCGTTCGCGCCAGCGATGTGACGGCCGCCGAGACGCGACTGCGGATTGTCGAGCACATCACTGCCGGCATGATCCCCTCGAAACCGGTGACAGCCGGCACGGCGACGCGAATCATGACCGGCGCGCCCCTGCCCAAAGGGGCCGACTGCGTGATCAAAGTGGAAGATACGCGGATTGAGCTGGCTGATCAGTCCGCGGCCGGCCAATCGGTCGTCGGGGGCACAGTTGTCGTTCGCGGTGCGGCGCGGCCCGGCATGCATATCATCCGACGCGGCACATCGCTGAAAACGGGACAAACAGTGCTCCCCGCGGGCCGGCTTGTTCGGCCGCAGGAGGTGGGTGCGCTGGCTGAGGTGGGCGAAGAGCGATTGAGCGTCCGTCCGCGTCCGAAGGTGGGAATTCTGGCGACGGGCGACGAACTTGTACCGATCGGGGTCAGACCCGGCCCTGGGCAGATCCGCAATTCAAACGAGGCGATGCTGGGTGCACAAACGCGACGAGCGGGCGGTGAGCCCGTCCTGCTGGGGATCGCGCGGGACAATCCCGCTGACCTCCGCGAGCGAATCGTCGCCGGCCTGGGTTGTGAGGCCTTGCTGCTTTCTGGTGGAGTCTCCGAGGGCACACACGACCTGGTGCCTTCGGTCTTGGCCGAGCTTGGGGTGCGGAACGTCTTTCACAAGGTGAATATCAGGCCGGGAAAGCCGCTCTGGTTCGGCGTTTGGAAGGGAGAACGGGCGGGAGGTGACTCGCGGCCGACCTACGTCTTCGGGTTGCCCGGGAATCCGGTCAGCAGTCTGGTCTGCTTCGAGGTGTTCGTCCGGCCCTGCCTGCGGCGCCTAATGGGCTTCGAACCGGCCCTCCGGCAGCCGCTACGTGCCCGCTTGATGGAAGAACACGTTGCCCAGGGGGAGCGTCCCACGTACAATCCCGCGCGGTTCGGATGGGGGGACCAGGGACCTCGCGTCGAGCTGGTGCGCTGGCACGGCTCGTCAGACCTGCAAGCCATGGTCGAGGCCAACGCCCTCGCCATCTTTCCGGGTGGCGAAGCGACTTACGAGCGGGGAACTCTCATCGATGTCATTCCCTTCGACCGGTCCACGGACGGATCGGTCTGAGCAATTGATTAGACAGTTTCCAGGGACGGGAGCCGTTACGTTGCAGACAACACCCCTCACTCGTCCCCGCTCGATGTCGACCTCCTCTGCTTCTGGCGAACCGTCGGTGCACTCGATCATTCGGGCAGCCCGATCGGTGAACGCGCCCGCCTCGTCGCGACGCGCGTGGATTGCGGCCGGGGTATCCGGGTTTCTGCTGTGGGCCAGCTTTCCGCCGCTCGACTGGGGACCGCTCGGCTGGATCGCGCTGGTTCCTCTGCTGCTCTTGGTCCG
>DASZIA010000454.1:0-6611 GCA_035949535.1 Planctomycetaceae bacterium
CCGTGGCTATTCCGGTCCCAAGGGCACGTCACCTACGCATTACTACCCCGTTCGCCGCTGTCCCCCTTGCGGGTTCTCGCTCGACTTGCATGCCTAATCCACGCCGCCAACGTTCATTCTGAGCCAGGATCAAACCCTTCAAAGTGTTCGCCTTATTTCGCAGACCACGAGCCCCCGTTAGAAGGCACAACAGTCCGCGTGAATTAGCGGAGTCGAAGGTTTGATGCAGTCGCCGAACCGCCAGAAAAAACGAATCGACTCCCGTTTGCGGTCTTGCAAGTGCAGTCTTACGACAACAATCACATGACCAAGGGAGCCGACGATTTTAAGACGATCGACGACAGCCGCATCCTAAAAACTCAAACGACTTGTCGGACTCACCAACCAAATTGTCAAAGAACAAAACGAACGCGTCTCGATGTTTCGAGAACGCGTCCGCAAGCGAAAGGTCATGTTAGCATCGGCCATCAGGCTGTCAACTCCCGCACGACAAATTTTTTAATTTGACTTGTGACTTTGTCGCTCGCGCCGAACCCCTTGCAAAAAAAGCGATTCCGACAGGCGATCCAAGCCGTCTTTGTGCTGCAAATCGATAGCCACAGCCTGGCCGCGCGTGTCGAAACTTGTGGAGTGCGACTCGGCCGCAATTGCCGATTGCGGCCCATGCGACGGCTTCACTAGAATACGCCCGCCAACTCTCCCCTCGCACCGCGAGTAAGATCGTCCGTAATGAGCGACGCGAAAATCCTTGTCACAGCAGCTCTTCCGTACGCCAATGGCCCGATCCATCTGGGCCATTTGGTCGAATACATCCAAACTGACATATGGGTTCGCTTCCAGAAACTGCGTGGCCAGCGTTGCATCTACATCTGTGCCGACGACACCCACGGCACGGCCATTATGATCCGTGCTCAGCAAGAGAAGCGGAGCGAAGTCAGCCTGATTTCCGACATGCGGCAGCAGCATCTCCGCGATTTTACCCAGTTTCACATTATCTTCGACAACTACGGCAGTACTCACAGTCCGGAGAACCGGACACTCTGTGATGCGTTCTGGGCCGCCCTGCGCCGCGCCTCGCTGATCACCGAGCGGGACGTTACCCAGCTCTTCGATCCGGAAGCCAATACATTCTTGGCGGATCGATTTGTGAAAGGGACCTGTCCGGTTTGCAAAACGCCCGGGCAGTTTGGAGACACTTGCGAGAAGTGCGGCTCGACGTACACTCCGGCCGATCTCATCGACCCAAAAAGCACACTTTCGGGGGCGACGCCGGTTTTGCGCAGTGCGCGACACCTGTTCGTTAATCTCGAGCAGCTTCATCCGTTCCTCGAGGAATGGACGCAATCTGGCCGGCACCTCCAGCCCGAGGTCGCCAATTACCTCAAGGGGCACTTTCTCGGCGAGCCGCTCAGGGACTGGGACGTCTCGCGTCCGGCTCCCTACTTCGGCTTTGAAATCCCGGACAGCCCGGGAAATTATTGGTACGTCTGGTTCGATGCGCCGATCGGATATCTGGCATCGACGCGCCAGTGGTGCGATCAGCGGGGCGAATCATTCGAGAGATGGTGGCGCTCTCCCGAGACGGAAGTGCACCATTTCATCGGCAAGGACATCATCTACTTCCACACGCTGTTCTGGCCGGCGATGCTCAAGACGGCCGGCTTCAATCTGCCCGCGAGGGTTCACATCCACGGCTTTTTGACGGTCGGTGGCGAGAAGATGTCCAAGTCCAAGGGGACTTTCATCCAGGCCGCCACCTACCTCAAACATCTCGATCCGGCGTATTTGCGGTATTACTACGCGTCGAAACTCGGGACCGGACTCGACGACCTCGACCTGAATCTCGAAGAGTTCGTGGCCAAGGTCAATTCGGATTTGGTCGGCAAGGTCGTGAATCTGGCGAGCCGCACGGCCAAATTCTTGGAGGATGGCCTGCTTTCCGAACGCTATCCGGGCGATGGCGGCCTGTTTGATCAGGCGGCCGCCGACGGCGAGCAGATCGCGGCAGCATACGAGGCGGGAGACTTTAACGCTTCGATGCGGCTCATCATGGGCTGTGCCGACCGGGCCAACAAATTCGTCGACGATCGTCAGCCGTGGGCGCTGCGGAAAGATCCGTCACGGGCAAGCGAGCTGCGGGACGTTTGCACGATCGCCCTCAACTTGTTTCGCCAGCTGGCAATATTCCTCGCTCCCGTCTTGCCCGTGCTGGCCGAGCAGACCGCGAAGCTTTTGTATACCAGGATCGGGCCGGGCGACTGGGAGCAGTCGTCGAAGCCGCAGGAAGGGACGATGGTCGGCGTGTTTGAGCACATGCTGAAGCGGGTCGAAAAACACCAGGTGGATGCCATGATCGAGGACAGCAAACCGAGCGAACCCCAACAATCCGGCGAGCAGCCGATTGACGGACCCGAGGCCCTGGCCAAAGAGCCCCTCACCACCGAGCTCTGCACGATTGACGACTTCACGAAAGTCGACATTCGGGTCGCTCGCGTCGTCGAGGCGGAAGAAGTCAAAGAGTCCGAAAAACTCCTGCGGTTGACGCTCAGCCTGGGCGGCGACGTCCGCCGCAATGTTTTCGCCGGGATCAAAGGCGTCTACAAGCCCGAGGATCTGCTGGGCAAACTGGTCATTTGCTGCGCGAATCTGGCTCCGCGGAAGATGCGCTTCGGCGTCAGCGAGGGCATGGTCTTGGCGGCGGGCGCCGGCGGTCAGGAGATCTTCGTGCTGCGCCCGGATCAAGGGGCGGTTCCAGGCCAGCGGGTGCACTGAGCGGGTCGGATGACGCTCCGCGATTTCGCGCGGAATGCGGGAACTTTCGAGGCTTTTTGAGCGTCTCGAATTCAGCGACAAATCGGAACGCCTCTCTGAGCCCCGCGGGATTGCCACGATGGACGCGGGTTTCCCGAATTCAATCCAGATCCGACGCCGGCTGGCGATCTCTCTCGTCTTGAGTAGCGTAATTGCCGCTGCTTGTCCCGGTTCGTCACTCGCGGCACCACCGCTCGAGTTGGCAAGCGTCAAGGTCGCCGGCGTGCCGCACGTCAAGCAGAAGCCGGACTTCTGCGGCGAGGCTTGCGCGGAAATGTATTTGCGCAAGCTCAAGGTGCCGATCGACCAGGATGGTGTCTTCGAGCACTCGGGTGTCGATCCAGCTTTGGGACGCGGCTGCTATACCGCGGATTTGGCACGAGCGCTCGATCACATCGGCTTTAAGACAGGGACGGTTTGGTACTCGATCCCCGCTCAAGACGCTTGGTCTAGCCTGAACGACGAGTTTGCTGGCTTGCATCGGGACTTGCAGCGTGGGTTCCCGTCAATTGTCTGCATGCGATTCGACGATGAGCCGAAATCGCCCGAGCATTTTCGTCTTGTACTTGGATATGACGCTCAGTCGGACGAAGTCCTTTATCACGATCCGGCCCAAGCTCGAGGCGCCTATCTGCGGATGTCGCGGGCGAAATTCCTGCGATTGTGGCCACTTAAGAGCGACGGCGAGAAGTGGACCGTCGTCCGGCTGAGGTTGGAGCCGGATCAATTGATTCACCCGGCCCGGCGTGCCGAGCGTCTCTCGAGCGCCGACTACGCGCAACACATTCGCAAGCTCAAGGCGAGGATTCCCGAAGGCTTTACGCTGGTGCTCGAGCGGCCGTTCGTTGTTGTGGGGAATGAGTCACCGGAGACCGTTCGCTCCCGTGCAAAGAACACGGTCGACTGGGCCGCTTCGCGCCTCAAGCGAGACTATTTCGCGCGGAACCCCTCCGAGATTATCGACATCTGGCTGTTTGAGGACAGCGTCAGCTACGAGGAGTACACCCAACGGTTGTTCGGCGAAAAGCCGACCACTCCGTACGGCTTTTATTCGCCGCGACATCACGCTTTGATCATGAACATTGCGACCGGCGGCGGAACGCTGGTGCACGAGATCGTGCACCCATTCATGGCGTCCAACTTCCCCGACTGTCCGTCGTGGTTTAACGAGGGACTGGCCTCGCTCTACGAGCAGGCTCAGGATCGCGATGGACACATCGCCGGCCTCACCAACTGGCGCTTGCGGGGGCTCAAGGCGGCTATTCACGACGGAGAGGTGCCGTCATTCGAGAAGCTTTGCGGCACCACAACGCGCGAGTTTTACGATCGCGACCGCGGGACGAATTACGCCCAGGCCCGGTACCTGTGCTATTACCTCCAGGAGCAGGGGCTGCTCGTCAACTTTTATCACGCCTTCCGCCGCAACGTCGCGACCGATCCGACGGGAATCGAAACGCTGAAATCGATCCTCGGCGAAGAGAATCTCACGGCGTTCCAGAAGCGGTGGGAAAAATACGTGATGAACCTCGTGTTCGAACCGTAACCTGGATCGGGGAACGGCAACCGGACGCGGGGCTTGCCCGAAGGTCGTAGCCACCTGCAACAACGCCACGCCTAGCCACACTGAAAAATCAACCACGCTTTATCGAACTGAAGTGCGCGTAGATCTTGTTGCTTGATCCAAAAGTAGATTCGGCCGAGGTCTCCCCACATCCATCCCGGCCCCTCCTCGTCTGTGTCGATCTGCAACAGAAGCCGCCAGTCGCGTGCCCCTTCCCTTAATTTCTGCGCGCGGGCGGACTCGTATCCGTCAGCGTTGCCGCAATAGATTCCGTGCGACACCAACTGACACTCAAGTTCCATCTCCCCTTGAATGTTCTGGGCGGGGCCGAGCATTCGATGTTGTGTCGGGCCCCTCTCTGCGGCGAACTCGTCGATCACTCGGAAATAGGTCTCGAATGCCGGCGTACGACAGTCAAGTTCATCCGGACTCTGGGCGATGGTCAGGTCCAGCCGTGCCTCGACGGCGCACGGATACGCCCGATGCTCTTTTTCCAGATCCGACGGTAGTTCCGCCCGGAGCAGACGTGACCGATCGCCTGTCGCATATAAAACTCGGCATGCACCGCGATCGTCTGGGTCGAAACCCCAGGGTTCGCAATAGCGGTCGTAAAAGAAGTAAAGCCAGCCCTGATCGGGCAATGCATCGTCAAATCTCGGCAGCGCGGCCAAGTCAATTTGCGCGATGAAGCCGAGCGGCGCGGAGTGACCCGGATGGGACCTGAACTCCGGGATCTTTTTTGGCGCCCAAAGGGGCCAATCCCATCCCGGAGGCACGTCGGGTGTGCCGCCAATTCGCGACGCGCCTCGCTCGATTCGCTCGTCGGCAACGCGCCGCGTTGAGAGCCGGATCGAAGGCTTTGCGAGGGGAAGGATGTCCAGCCCCGCTAGCTCCGGATTAGCCGCGATGCGCCTCCCAAGTGAGTCCATCAACCGTTGAATTTCGGGATTCATGTCACAAAGGTTACTCGGCGGCACAGCGCGTTGGCCATTCAGCTCCCTGGGAGCCGAACTCGGCCGCGGCTCAAATCATATAGTACCAGCCCTCTTTGCCTTGGAGACTTTCGGCGTAGCGCGGGCAGATGGCGCAGACATCGCCCTTGAGCAGCTCATAACCAAAGCGGATGGCTTCGAGCGTGCTCGACCAGACCGCGCCTGTCTCCTGGAAGACAAAAACTCGGTTGGGTCCGAGTCGGCGCACGAGCCCGCCGGCTTCGATGATGCGCATGAAATCGGGACGGATGCCGCACAACAGCACGCTGGCTCCGAGTTTGTCCATGCGGTCGATAAACCGCTCGAGCACCGCCAGGCAGACGGGGTCGGGATTCCGCGCGCGTTTGACCCGCAGCACGACGACGCGGATTCCCTCCTTCGTAAGGGCGGCGATTTTCTCGAAGTGATCTTCAAGCTCGGGGGCCGCACCGAAGAAAAATTCTCCCTCCAGACTGAAAATGCGGATGCGACCGCACGGCGGATCGGAGGAAATACGCTCGCGGACTACGCGCTCGGGGGCCAGAACGAGTTCGGTCATGTGAATGCGGGCCGCCCGGGGAACGTAAAATAGGAAGGATAGGAACACGCCGATGAGGATGCAGAATTCGACGGAGATGGCGACGGCCGAGATCGCCGTGAGACAGACGATCCAGGCATCAGATCGAGTCGTTCGCAGGTGATAGGCCAACTGCTTCCGGTCGACCAGTCGCCAGGCGGCCAGCATCAGAATCCCTGCCAGGGCCGAGCGCGGAATATACGACGCGAGCGGCCCGAAAAGGAGCACCGTTAACGCGACGGCCGCGGCGCAAATGACACCCGACCATTGCGTCTGGCCACCGGCCTGCTGGTTAATCGTGGAACGCGTCAAAGACCCCGAGCCGGGATAGCAGTGGAAGAAGCTGCCGGTCAAGTTGGCCAGGCCTTCACTCAGGCATTGCTGGTTGATGTCGAGCTTTTGCCCCGTTTGGGCCGCAATCGCTTTTGCCATCGCGATGGCTTCCAGCAAGCCCAAGAGGGCAATCGCCAGACTGCTGCCGGCCAACGCGCGGACATGGAACCAGTCGAGCTTCGGCGGCGCGAAGGACGGCAGTTTCGCTGGAATCGAGCCGACGACCGCAACCCCTCGACCATCAAGGCCCGCAGCCCACACGACCGCGCCCATGCAAGCAACGGCGGTCAGCAAGGCGGGTATCGGAAACCGCAACCGCCGGTTGACGTAGCTCAGGATCAGCGCGATGACGACCGTT
>DASZIA010000455.1:0-5218 GCA_035949535.1 Planctomycetaceae bacterium
CGCGTGCGAAAAATGGATGCGACCTTAACGCCGAGAGGGGTGCCGGGACCGGCAACTGCGTGGAATGGTGGAGAGGATGCGCGGCCTTCGCGAAGGCTGGGAAGAGTTTTCAGATGTGAGGATCCTGGGCCTCGATCATCCGGAGCAGGTAGCGCCCGTAGCTATTATTTCGCATGGGCTCGGCGAGACGGCGGACGTCGTCCGCACTGATGTAACCCATCCGAAAGGCAATCTCTTCGGGACAGGAAACCTTGAGCCCCTGGCGACACTCGAGCACGTGCACGAACGTGCCCGCCTCCAAGAGCGACTCGTGCGTCCCCGTGTCGAGCCACGCCGTGCCGCGCCCGAAGATCTCGACGGTCAGCCGACCTGCCGCAAGATAGCGGCGGTTGAGATCGGTGATTTCCAACTCGCCTCGGGGCGACGGCTTGAGCGACTTGGCCAGCTCGACGACGTCCCGGTCATAAAAATAGAGTCCCGTGACGGCGTAACTGGAGCGCGGCTGTTTGGGCTTCTCTTCGATATCGATGGGGCGACCGTCCGGGTCGAGCACGACGACGCCGTAGCGCTCCGGGTCTGCGACGTGGTAGGCGAAGACCGTAGCGCCCGATGAGCGCTCGGTCGCGCGTTGCATGGTCTGGCTCAGGTGCTCGCCGTAAAAAATGTTGTCGCCCAGCACCAGGCAGGAGAGATCGCCCGCCAGGAATTTCTCGCCAATCAGGAAAGCTTGCGCCAATCCGCCGGGATGCGGCTGTTCGGCGTAAGCCAACTCGAGCCCCCACTGCGATCCGTCGCCCAACAGACGCCGAAACATCGGCAGATCGAGGGGCGTGCTGATGATCAGGATCTGCCGCATCCCGGCTAGCATAAGGGTCGAGAGCGGGTAAAAGATCATCGGCTTGTCATAGACGGGCAACAATTGCTTGCTGACGACGCGCGTGGCGGGATGCAGCCGCGTGCCGGCTCCGCCCGCGAGGACAATGCCCTTGCGGTCTGGCGAGACCTGAGCCGCGGCCCCGGTGCGATCGGCCGGCAGGTTCATGAGCCCGTCTCTTTCGACAGCAGCGCCCGATAGTATTCGATCGTCTTCCCCAGGCCGCTCTCGAGCGATACCTTCGGCGACCAGTTGAGCAGCTTCTTCGCTCGAGTGATATCGGGGCAGCGCTGCTTGGGATCGTCCTGAGGCAAGGGCATGAATTTCAGCTCGGAGGAGGAGCCCGTCAGCCGCAGCACCGTCTGTGCCAATTCCAGCATCGATGTTTCGACCGGGTTCCCGAGATTCACTGGCCCCACTGCTTCGTTCTGATCCATCATGCGAATCAAGCCCTCGACGAGGTCGTCGACATAGCAGAATGAGCGGGTCTGGCGGCCGTCGCCGTAGATCGTGAGCGGTTCGCCGCGAAGCGCCTGCACGATGAAGTTCGAGATCACGCGGCCGTCGTCGCGGGCCATCCGCGGTCCGTAGGTGTTGAAGATCCGCACGATCCGCACCTGCACGCGATGCGCCAGGTTGTAGTTGATGCACAGCGACTCGGCCACGCGCTTGCCCTCGTCGTAACAACTGCGCGGACCGATCGGATTGACGTGCCCCCAATAATCCTCGGTCTGGGGATGCACCTGCGGATCGCCGTAGACTTCGGAGGTTGAGGCGTGCAGGATTCGTGCCTGGCAGCGTTTGGCCAGCCCCAGCACGTTGACCATGCCAACGGTCGAGGTCTTGATGGTCTTGATGGGATTCGACTGATACGCCTCGGGCGAGGCCGGACACGCGAGGTTATAGACCTGGTCGACTTCCAAAAAGACGGGCCGCACGATGTCGTGTCGAATCAGCTCGAAGTGCGGACGGGAGAGCAGCTGTTCGACGTTGTCGCGGCTACCCGTGAAGAAATTGTCGAGGCACAGCACATTATCGCCGCGACCGATCAATCGATCGCAGAGGTGGCTTCCGACAAAGCCCGCTCCGCCGGTGACAAGGATCGTTCGCATTACTTACTCGAAGCACGAAGCTCGAAAGACGAAAGAAGCGGCTCGACTGAGCTCGCCGAAGTCACGAAGCCAGAAGCACGAAGGAAGCGATGTTTCGGGCTTAGGTCATTTGGACATTCTTTCGTCATTTCATTCGGATTTCGTCATTCATTCGTGCTTTGGACGATGCCCGTTCACTCGTGAAGAGATCGCCTTCTGAGTTTGCGGCTTCAATGTCGTGAGATATTCCACCATGTTAACCAGGTCGTCGGCCGTCATCGTTTTTTGCAGGTCGGCGGGCATCAGCGAAACGGACTGCTCCTTGATCTCCTCGACCTCGGGCATGCGATACGTCCGCGTGATTGCGTCGATCCCCTTGATTGAGATCGACTCGGGCGTCCGACTGATCAAAATCCCGGAAACGGCGTTGCCATTCGTGAGCACTACCGTGTAGGCGGCGAAATTATGGCTGATCGCCGCGCTGGGGAAAAGGATCGACTCGTACAAGGCAGGTCGGCTGAGCTTGGCCCCGATCTCGGAGAGATTCGGCCCGACGTCTTTACCCTGCCCGTTGACAACATGGCACTTTGCGCACGTGCCGATCGTTGCGAAGACGATCTCTCCCTTCCGCGGATCGCCCGCGCGGCGTATGAGTTGTCGCACCGGCGGCAGAGGCCGCGCGTCGACGGCCGGAGGAAGGGGAAAGACTTTCGCGGCACGGGCGCGGATCGATTCGACTGCAGATGCGTAGACCGCGGCAGACGCGGCTTCGCGCAGCGACGCTTCGAGATGGCCCCCCTCGGCACGGGTGAGGACGTCGTTCGCTCCGCGAGTCGTACGGCCCACCCCACGAATCGCCTGGCGACGGACATCGAGCGGCCGCTTCGAGTCATCCGCGATCGGCCATAGCAACTTCGCAGCCCGCAGATCGTCCGAATTCCCCAGCGCCGCGACGGTGTTATCGAGGGTCTTGGGGTCGTGACTATTGAGCGCATTTTCGAGCGGCGATTTTTCTCCCAAATCGAATATCAGCCGCACGGCGCGCACGCCGAGGCTGTCTTGGGCATGCGATTGTGCCAAAGCGAGCACGTCCGCGCCATAGCCAGGCAGTTGGAACCGCTCGACCAGATCGATCAGCCGCGACGTTCCGCGGGCCGAGTTCACAAATCGTTTGAGTGCCTCAGTGCGTTTTGGATCGCCGAGCACGTCCTTGCGATCGAGTCGCGCGAGCGCTTCGCCGCGGATCATTTCAGTCTGAGCTGCATTGTGAGGAGATTCTCCAAACGCAAGCCGCAGCAGCGCCTCTCGCTTTTCCGGGCCTTGCTGAAAGTCGAAAGCTCGCAGAAGTCGCGGCAATTCGGCTGCCGGAGTCAGTGGGTAAAGCAAGATCGATTCGAGCAATGCCGGTGTCTTTTTCGATCGCGACCGCCACACAATATCGCGGCCGGCCTTCGTGAAGATCACGTCGCGGACCTTGGGGACCTGGACAACTCGTGGGAACAGCTCAGCGTCCCGCCACCCCAAGCGCCCGATCAGTTCAGCGTCACGCTCCGAGCGCTCGAGTTCCTTCCAAAACTCTGTCTGTGTTGGCGGGGCCTCCTTTAACCAAGCGTCGAGGCAGGCATCCCAATCTCCCTCGGCTCCGATGCCAAGGGCTTCGAGATACCAGCGGTCGCTTCCGTCGTACGATGCTGCGAAGCGTCCCCAGAGTTCTGCTCGCTTGGACCCCTCGACATTTCGCAAGGCGATCGCGCCTTCGCGACGCACCTGGGGCTCTTGCCCGGACACCGCTTCACTGAGCGTTTCCACGACATCGCAGCGCATCCGTCGTGCGGCCCGGATCGCGGCGATTCGCAGATTCGGATCGTTGTCCAGAAAAAACGCTCGGATCGTGCGGGTATTGGTCATGGCCAAAAGCCAAAAGGCGCGCGCCCTTAACTGGGGAACGTGCGAATTCTCGAGAACATCCCAAAGCGCGGTTTCTGCTTCGGCGCCGCGCGCGTGAAGCACCTGCCAGGCGAGGTAGCGTGCGGCCTGGTTGGGGCTGGCCAATGCGTTGATCGCGCCAGGAATGGAATTGAAATCGTACTTGGGAATGCGATAGGGAGTCTTAGGCGGCGCAAGGCGAAAGATCCGGCCGTGCTTCACATCGCCCATTCGGTGGCCGCCGACTCCCGGATCGCACCAGTCGGCCACCATCAGCGATCCGTCCGGCGCGACGCACACGTCGGACGGTCGAAACCAACGATCGCGAGTCCCGGAGAGCAAATTGATCGTGCCAGTCGAGCGATACCCGGCTCCATCCGGCACGATCGAATAAGAACGCACAACGCCAGGGCCGGCGTCGGCGTGGATCACTTGTCCTTGGAACTGTTTTGGCAGGAGCGTTCCTTCGTAAAGGACGATGCCGGTCGGCGAACCGGCCCCAGTGACCAGCAGGTTGGGAACGACGCCCGGATCGTTCTGATGCCAGTGTCGCTCGGGAATTGTCTGTTCGAGATTCGTGCGAGGCGTCTGCCAGCTTGCGCCGGTCATCTCGTCTCGGTAGCCGTAGTTGCCGTACTCGAGCAGATAATTGATGCGGACGGCCCGGTTGCCGTCGTCGTCGTTGTCCGATTGCCACAAGCCGCCGAACGAATCGACCGCCAGTTCGTAGTTGTTGCGAAAATTGTGCGCGAGCACTTCGAATTGGCTGCCGTCCGGCTCGCAGCGAAAGGCCATCCCGCCATGGAACGGACGCCCATCGTCCACGACGGGGCGGCCGAAAATGTCCTTCACGATGTTGCCATCGCGATCATGAACCGAGTGCCCCGCGTTGCCGAAGTTCCAATACAGCCGTCCGTCGGGACCGAACACGAATTTGTGCGCGGTGTGGTCGTGCTGGGGGATTCCCGTTTTGCTGAACAGGACCTCTTTTTTGTCAGCCTTACCGTCGCCGTCCGTGTCGGTAAAGACAAGGATGTTTGGCGAGCAGGACACGATGACCCGGTTCCCGAGCACGCAGATCCCCATCGCCGAGTCGATGTCGCGCCCCTGGTAGAAGACGGTCGATTTGTCGGCCCGGCCGTCGCCGTCGGTGTCCTCGAGAATCAGAATCCGGTCGCCTTCCGGGCGCTCGCCGTTGCGGTGCCGATAATTCACGACCTCGCAGACCCAGACGCGGCCGCGATGATCGACGTCGATATTCGTGGGGCTGAGCATCATCGGCTCGGAGGCGAATAGGGTCGCCTCCAATCCGGGTGCCACATCCAGA
>DASZIA010000456.1:0-4015 GCA_035949535.1 Planctomycetaceae bacterium
CGGATACCGCATCCAAGAGATGATGTCGCGAACCTGCTCGGGCGTGTTGACCCGCGGCACCATGATTCCCATCGCCCCCTGATCGAGCACGCGGCTGATGAGCGTGTAATCGGCTTGCGGCACCCGGACAATCGGGACGATTCCGCCAGTCCGGGCCGCGGTGATCATGTCCGCGACGCTCTCCATGCTGTAGGCCGAATGCTCCATGTCGATGAACACGAAATCAAATCCGGCCCGAGCGTACAGCCGGGCGATGTCGGGACTGCGCAAGCGCGAAATCTCGCTGCCGATGACAGTCCGCCCCGCCTTGAGCGCTTGTTTGACTGGATTGGTACGCATGAGATTGGCCAGTGAGTTGGCTGTCGGTTGGATCTCCGGCTTTGCAAAACTTGGGCCGCCGGACCGTCGAAGTGATGGGTTGGCTTCAAGAATATCCGATTTTGGCCACTTGGCGATGCCGATTTTCCGGGTGCGATCCGCCGGGGCCGCAATCACCCCCCGAGACGCCGCAAACTCGCCTTGCCCCATCCCGTCGCAATCACGAAACTGCGGCCCATTTCAAGCGGAATTTGGGAGCTTCCTCGTGGGGGCCGTCCAGCGGGAGAGACGCGTGGCCGAGTACACCGATCGCGAACAGTTCATTCCGATCCGAAAGACCGACCTCGTCGAGCTGCTGTGCCGGGATTGGCCACTCAGTCCGCACGATCGGGATCACTTTCGCCGCTTTTGCCGTCGCTTGGACTCGACGCTGCACTGCGAATACCACGCGCGTCTGGAGCAGCTCAAGGACGCTTACGCGGGCTTTGATCCCGATTCCGACACACAACCGCTCGAACCGCACGCTCCCGGCCAGTGGAAACAGGAAGTCGAGCGGCTCTTTGCGCAGTTCATTGCCCTGTTGGAGCGGGCCAACTTCAAGCGGCTGTCCCCCAGCGAGATGAACGCCGCCCTGGAACGGGCCAGCGACTGGGGTATCAACCTCGAAGTCGATTTCGACGTTTTCGACCGCCTCGAAATCTTCACCCGCGGCGACGTCATCGGGCAGCGCAGCCGGCGGCGGTGGCGGAAGCTGATGCAGCTGGAAGAGGTCAACTTGCCGGTGTATCAGCGGCTTGTCGTGATGCTCAAGCTGCGCGAGGGGGCAGGGCACCCGGCCCATATCGACACCGATTCGGTGTACATCAAAATCTTCAAGGACATTCCCAAGGTCGATCTCGAGATGCTCTTGCCCGGGACGCGGGTGAAGCTCAGCCTCACCGACCGCGGCAAGATCGTGTTGCCGACGCTGAGTGGCATTGCGATCACCGCCTGGAAACTGCTGCAGGGCGCGCTGACGATTGCCGTGACGAGCGCGTATCACTCGCTCGCTCTCCTGAGTCTGGTCGGCGGCACCGTGGGCTACGGCCTGCGATCGTTTTACGGTTATTTGCAAACGAAACAAAAATATCAGCTCAGTCTGGCCCAGAGCCTCTATTTCCAGAACCTCGACAACAACGCCGGCGCCCTGTTCCGGCTGCTCAACGAGGCCGAAGAGCAGGAATTCCGCGAGGCCTTGCTGGCCTATTTCTTTCTGCTGACCAAGGCGGGCGAGGCCGGCTGGAAACGCGAGCATCTGGACGATGCGATCGAAGAGTTCCTTGACGAGTCGACGGGCATCAAAGTCGACTTCGAGATTGGCGACGCGGTGGACAAGCTGGTCCGCTTCGAGCTGGTCCAACACTGCGACGACGGCCTGCTCCGCGCCGTCTCACTGCGGGAAGCGCTGATGGCCATCGACCGGGCCTGGAATCATGCCGGCCACGAATTCAACGTCGGCCGCGTGACCGAGCCTGTTCCGGTACGCCGCATCGCCTGATCGAGTCCCGTCAACGCGGGTCGAGCACCTCGCTGTGCGAAGGGGTATCAGGCCCTAAATTGGCTCAAAGACCGCCGCTGTTCGCGGTTCAGGGAAGCGCCCGGCCTGCGCTGCGACACGATTGCGATCGCCTCTTCTTTGGTCGCAGCCAGGCCAAGCTTCAACAACAGGGCGCACGCGAAGGTCGCACTTCGCCCGTGCCCGTTTGCACAGCACAGATAGATGCCTGTTGGGCGCGGGCCATCGAGAAATTTGAATCCTTTTTCGTAGCTGGCTGAATCCAGCGCGCAACCATCCAGCACCGGAATGGTCAGCCACTTCAAAGCGATCCGCGACTGCTTATCGCCCGGAAATTCGGCCGTGAAGTCGATCACTGTGGACGCGTCCGGCGGCAGCTGCCCGAAGCGGCATCGCCGCCCCACGAAAATTCTCGAGCTGATTTCATTCCAAATCGGATCACGGGCAAGCCAGTGCTGAAGGCGCCAGACGACCCACGTCAGGGCGAGGTAGGGAATCATCAGAGCAACCCGACCGATCCGCATCGAGCCCGCGGCAGTCTTGCCGAAAACCGTGTTCCATCTCAATACATAGGCGAAACCCACTAGCCACAAATCGAGGGACAGCCAGCTGAGAGAGGCCGTCCAAATCCAATGCGAGGCGCTCGCTGCGGGCGGCAAGAGCATCACGCCGAGGCAAAAAAAAACGGCAGCATAAACGTACCGCGAGCGAAGTCTTGTCGCCGACTGCGCTGCTTCCACGCTTTTGCCCTGGAGGTATCTATTGGTGCGTCTACTGCAAAATGTCGGGCTGAGGGTCGCTGCGGTCGGCGTCTTCGCCGCCCCAGTCCTCCTCCCTGGGGGCGAACTGAAGACGGTTCGACCCCAACCACCCCCACATTGTGCGGTAGACAGACCACCAGGAGGAGTCAGTGGTTTCACGATTTTGTTCGTGGAACTGCGCTCCAATCTATTAGGCCGGGTTGTCACGCGGAACGCGGCATGGTGCTGACATAGACAAAAGGCTTGCGAAATCGCGTCTGTTGGGTAAGCCGTTTCACGGAAACAGACGCGGTGCGGGCCTAGGAAACCGCGCTTAAGTTCTTTCAGGGACGAAACTTCCTTGAATCGGGCCGCCCCGGCTTCTATGTTGAATTCAGGTCAAGGAGTGCAGTGTGACGCTCGGGAGGCCACCGATGTCGATTCCGACTCAGGCCGCCGCCACGCGGCCGACAGGGACTGGCTGGCAGCGTCTGGTCGATCGCACCCTTTGGCGGTTGCGCTCGGCCGTGATCGCCCGTCGTGCCCTCATTGCCTTCTTCGCACTGGGAACGATCTACTGCGCCGCCGTGCTGTTCGCGCGTCTGAGCGGCCTTTTCACGATCACCTGGCAGCCCCTGATCCCTGCTTTGCTCTCCGTGGGGGCTTTCGCGATCGGCGCAGCCTGGCCGCGCCGGCCCACTCCGCGCGATGCAGCGCGGGCGGTCGACTGCGGAGCCGCCACCCAGGACTTGTATCTCACAATGGTGCTGCTCGAGGGGAGCGCCGGCGAATATCAGCCCCTGGTGGCCGCCAAGGCTGAGGCTCGGGCTGCGACGATCAGGCCGCGCGACGTCGCGCCCCTGCGGATTAACCGGCGGCTGACGTCGATTGCCGCGGTGCTGGCCGTGCTGGTCGACGCCGTGCAGTTCGTGCCGCAGCTCGATCCGTTCGGTAAAGTTGCCGCCGCCGAGCAGACACAAGAAGAGCTCAGGCATATCGAAGAGAGCAAGCAGGCGACACAGGAACGGTTGGCGAAGATCGAGCGCGAGAACCTGTCGGACGCACAGGCGAAAGAAGTCAAGCAGGCTCTGGATGACCTCAAAGCCGCGATGAAGGGGACCCAGCTCAAGGCGCGGCAAGCCAACTTCAAGCTGCTCGCAGGAGCGCAGAAAACGGTCGCCGGCGAGTGGCGAAAGATCAGCTCGGAAAAGCTCAACGATCTGTTCTCCAAATCGTCCGCAGCAGCCTCACAGCAAATGGGAAGCAACTCGGGAGCGATGTCCAAAAAGTGGCTCGACGACCTGCAAGCCGGCTCAACCGAATCGCTGAAGAAAGAGTTTTCGTCAATTCAGCGGGACCTCGAAGAGTTGGCCAAGACGAAGGACCCGGCAAGAAAGGCCGA
>DASZIA010000457.1:0-6404 GCA_035949535.1 Planctomycetaceae bacterium
TGTTCTTGGACGACCTGGTCACGGTTTTGCGGACGTTTTCGCCGCGGGGCGCCGGGTATTTCAACTGCCAGATTCTGCCTCGCGAAGAGGGTCTCCGCCGCATTCAGCAGTTTGTGCAAGATTCCGGCTCCCGCGGCCCGATCGATGCCTCGCAAGTCGGCGCGTGGACCAAGCGTCTGCAGCAGGAGCTGGGATTGCAAGACGTCGACATCAACGGCGTGCCGGTCGAGTCGCGCATCGCACAAGTGATTTTCGAGGCCGATTACCGCCTGAAGCTGATCGGCATCGGCAAGCTGAACGCCGGGCACGGAATCCCGAGCTACTTCGACATCCTGCCCAAGGTCGGCGCCGTGAAGACTCAGAAGATGGACGCGCTGCGGTGGTGGCTGTCGATGAAGTATGACGCGGTCACCCACAGCCCCGATCGCAACGTCTTCCAGATCGAGGGGTCGGCCGTCCTCTGCCAGTCCGAGAACGAAAAGATCTCCGCCCAGGGCCAGCGGGTCCACACGGGCACGTCTGAAGCGGCGAACAAAATGTTTGCCGAGAGCTTCACCGACCACTATTCGGAGTTGGCCGCGGACGATCCGGTGTTTGCCGATCTGCAGAACATCTTCGATCTCTCGCTCGTCGCCGCGTTGCTTTCAGACAATCGCGTTCCAGACCGCATCGGCTGGGACCTGGGCGTCTTTGCCGCGGGCGGCGCGTATCAGCCCGCCACGTTCCAGCCGCCCAAGACCATCCAGTCGGTCGTCAACCACCGGGTGTACAACGGCAAGGACATCGTGGTCCAGGTGGCCGGCGGCGTCGATGGTCGGATGCGAAACGTCCTGCAAGATCGCAACGTGTTCCGCGAAGCCGGTGCTCTGGCGTCCGAGAAACCGAAGGGCCGCGCCCCGCAGCTTCCGGAAGGCCGTTGGTGGTGGGACGCCAAGAGCAACTGAGCGACTGCCGCTGTTGTCGAGGGATAAGTTTTGCGCGGCCCGCGCTCCGGGGGACCTAGTTCTTACTCCAGCCTCGCAGGAGCATCGGCCAGGGCCGCCGCGTGCGGCAGGTCAAGCATCACGTCGTTAACCTGCCGATTGTTTGCCAGGTTCACGATGGTTGCTCCTCGCCACGCATTTGTCGTTGTCTTCCAGACATCGTCGGGAAACTTCTCCGCCCACGAGTTGCGGCGGGGCACGTCGGTATCGTGAAATCCGTCGTGGCCGACCTTCAAGCCGTACTCTCCCGGCGGGAGCCGATCGACGCAAAAAGTGCCATCGACTCCGATCCGTGTGGCTGCCTTCCAGACCGTCCGGTCGAAGGCGACGACCCGCCAATCGCCGGCCGAATCGGTTGGAACACCACGCACGCGACCACTGATTTTCCCTCCGTCATCGAGAGGGATATCGAGCTTGAGCGTCTGGTTCAGGCGCACTTCCAATCCGCGAATCGTTGGCGCGTGGTTTGGCTCCTCGACCACGACATACCACCTCCCCTGGTGCGGCGCGCTCACTGAGTAGGAACCTGACGAAGAGACCACCGATTGGCTGATGTAGCCGCCGGCTGGCACAGTGCGCCCGCGCAGTACGGAGGCGTTGGGCGTATTTCTTTCCTTGTACATTCCCCAAAGCGTGACCCAAGCGACGGGCACCGGTTGGCCGCCGCGGGTCAGCGTTCCCGCGATGGTCTGGACGGGGAGCACGTCCGGACTGTCGGTTCTCTGCCGGCGGGCCTTGACGACGATTCCCTCGACGTTCTGGTACGCCCGCGGAGAATCGACAAGTGCCTCGGCGTCCACGTAACCTTCGGCAGTGATGGTGATGTGGAAGTTAGCCGGCACATCGTACGGAACGCGGAAGTGACCTTTCTGGGGTTGTTCAAATCGAATCAGCCGGCATCCGCCGCGCACCACCTCGCCGTTCGCGCGACGCTCGAACGTGCAGAGGATAACCGACTTGATTTGAACCGGCTCGCCGGTCTGCGCGTCGACTAGCTTTCCCGAAAGGGCCCGCTCGCGCTTGAGCACAACCTGGATCGGCTTGCCGTTCTTTCCGACCGGCACATTCTCATAGGCGTATCCCGGGTGCGCAATCCGCAGATGCACGAATGGAACGAGATCGGCTTGGAAGCCGCGCAGCACGAATCGTCCGGCCGCGTCGGTCGTCGCGTTGCGGTCCCCGGCAAAATCCGAGTCGACTTTCACGTTCGGCATCATCGCCCCGTTTTGATCGCAAACGCTGCCCGAAATGGGGACGTCGGGAACGAGCTGCAACGCGGGCAGGGTTTGAACCCCAGCACCTGGCAGAATGGCGGTTTCCTTTGTAACCAGGGCAGTCTCTGGCAGGCGCGCCTCAATCATCAACTCGCACGGAGGGACGTTGGCCAAAGAGAAGCTCCCCGCCTCATCGGTTTTGGCGATACGGTCAGGCCCAAAGTTGTTGAGTGTGTTTCCCATCTCGTAACGGAACAATTGGGCCGTAACGGTCTGGTGGGAAGCCGGGCGACCATCAGCTAAAAGGAGGCGTCCACTGACTGTGCGGCCGGGCGCGAGCACAATTTGCACTTCGTTGGTGGCGCTAGGGAAAATGGAGACCTCTTCTCGGTACTCGCGCGCATAACCGGACGCTTCGACGAGGAGCACGGCGTGGCATTCGGCGGCGACTGGCCCGACGCGAAAGCGGCCGTCAGACTGAATCTCCGCCGTCGTGATCGCTTTGCCGCGATTTTTCCTACCTTCGATCCAGACGCGACCCGCACGGATAGGTCGTCCATCGAGACTAACGATCCTGCCAGCCAGAATGCCGGTGGGCTGTGCAACCGGCTGGTCGCTTCCCCCAAGCGCAGGGCCTAGATTGGCAACGACGAGAAAGACGACCGCAGCCTCGAATCCGAGCCTCATCTGGGACCTCTTTGAATCTGTTTTCCTTCGTGCCGAAAGATGCGAGGGATCGCCCAGTTCTTAGAGTAGACTTCGGTTCACGTTTGTCTTGCCTGAAGCTGACTTTTTACCTGCGCAGCCCGAAGAATTTGCCGAGTGGCCCCAAGGCTCAGCACGACTTCCAGCGGGCCCTTCGATCGTTACTTCGCGTACTGGAAGTGAACGACGGCTTCCGGGACGCGGACCTGGAACTCGTGTCGGGCCGTGTCGGCTTCGGCCCAGGGGTGCGAGGCGGGCTGCTGGTTCGTCAGCTTTGCCAGGTGCAGATCGCGGCCCGTGCGCTTGTCGATTGCGTGCAGATAGGGCCAGGGAATGCCCCCCTCGTCGTCTCCTTTTTCCACGTGCATGTAGGAAAAGACGAGGGCTGGCGCGACGCGCGACTGATCGAGGCCGAAGACGCCATCATCAAAACGGCGGCTCCAGAGCAGCTTGCCTGACAAGCGGTCGAACGCCGAGATCATTCCGTTGACCAATGGGTTTCGCGAATCGTCCCGCTGGCCGTTGGGACGAACATTTTCCGCATCGGCAAACGGCTTCGAGAACGCGATGTAGTAGCGCCGCTCGTCGCCCGTCGCGTACAACTGCAGGCAGTGCTCGGTCCCGGCGATCTTTTCGCTGGTGACCGGCACGCCAGTCATCGCGTTGAGCAGATGACAGGTGCCATCGGGCTCGGCGACCGCGTAGCGGCTCCCATCGAGCCGCACGAGATGACTGGCCGTGGCGAAGAGTCGGGTCCATTTGATCTCGTTGGCCAAGAGATCGATCCGTGTGACTCGCATTCCGCCCGGGTCGACCGACTGGATCAGCGCGTCTCGCCCTTCCAACCATTTCAACTCGGAGCTCTTGGCGGCAAGCCGGCGTTCGGCGATTTGCTTGCCGTCGAGCGTGCGAAGAAATTCCACTCGCTTGCCCCGGCGGTCGAGCAGCACCACCAGAGATTCATCCCCCGAGCCTGAATCGGCCGGTGCCGCGTCCGTGCGCCGCCAGAGCAGGCGGCCGGTGAGCGGGTCGTAGGCAGTCAGGCTTCCGCGATCGAGACAACAGATGGAGCCGGGCTGCACGGCCACAATCCTTGCCACGGGGCGGCCCAAATGGTCGATCATCGACGTGCGGTCGGTAAACAGTCCCGCCATCCCCCGACCGATGGGCATGACGATATCGTTCGAGGCCACCTCTTCGGCGGGCAAAAGGTCGATGTGCCACAAGAATCGGGGATTGGCCTCGCCCCCATCGTCGAGCGGAGTCACGCCGTACAAGTCACCACCGTCCTGCACGATGAGCAGTTGGCCGATTCCCCAGCCGCGATGCAGCGTCTGGAAACCGCGAAACGACTGCGTGTCAACCGGCAACGTCAGGTCCCAAGGGGTGGCCCGCGGCTCTCCCTGAAACCGCAGCGTCTTCCCCTCGCGATCGAGGGCCACATCCATCCGCTCAAAGACGCTGCCGGCCGTGCGCTCCATCGGCAGCGGAAAGAAATTCGGCCCGACGCCGCTGATACTGTCGATGTGTACCTGGGGCTGCTCGGCCGGCCACGGATCGGGCAGAGTCATCTCGATTTCGGCCGACAGCCGTCGGTCCTTGCAAGCGCGGCCAATCAGCTCGCCGCAGGCGAGACCGTCCGCGAATCGCACGTCGGGGAAGTCGTCTCTCAATCGGCGGTAGCACGTGGCCGCCAGTTTTCGCTCGCCGTGCAACAAATAGGTTTCGGCCAGTCTCCGCATCGCCTCGGCTCCGCGCCCGCGGTCCCGATGAGCGGCGCTTTCCCAGAGCGCGAGCTGTTCGCGCAGGTAGCCTGGTTCGGGCCGCAGAGCGGCGTCGATTTTTTCCCGCAGCTGGGGATCCCACTCGGCGAATCCCAGCCGGTCAGAGACGCGCCGCAGCGTGTCGACGTCGCCCTCCGTCAGGGCCGCTTGCACGGTCTTGAGGAGCCGCGCCCGGGCCTCTCGGAACTGGGGCAGCGAACAGTCTGCCAGCAGATCCATCAGATCGGCGCGGAGCTGTCGGTCGAACGCGACCACTCGGGCCGGACCGCGTTCGACATCGAGCGTCGGCGGCAGCTCGGACTGGGCGAGCAAGAGCAAAGTGTCGAAAGCCTCGAGCGTCTGCCCGGCGCGACGTCGGGCCAGGGCCAGCCTCCGCAACGACCGAGCCCGCTGTTCGGTATCGGCGGTGTGTTCGACCCGTTCTGCCAGCGTATTAGAGCGTCGAGGAGACGCTTCCAAGTCGGCCAGCAGGGTCTCCAACAGTTCGTGTCGAAAACGGGCCGGCGGGGCATCAGGTTCCTTTTTGCCGCTGTCGTCGGGCTTGGGCGCGAGCGTCGCGATCAGGGCTTCCAGACGCCGCTCGGCGCTCTCGAAGTCGCCGGCCTCACGATCGAGAAGCGCCAGCCGGTTGCGGGCTTCCACGTTCTGGGGCTGCTCGCGCAACTTCGCGGCCAGTGCGCTGCGCTGCGCGTCGAGCGTCGGCAGGACAATCAAGAGCTCGTGCGATTGGGCCACGGCTGCGACGCCCGCGGACGCTGGCACGGCGACAAGATTCCCCAGGGTCTCGCTCCCAGCAGTGACGATCTGGCGCGTCTGGCCGTTCTGCAGATCGACATCGATCGCCATGCCGCTCGTGCAAGGCAAATAGTAGTGCGCGTCGAGCACCAGCCCGCGCCCGCTGGGCAGGTCGACGGCGGCGTTCCACAAAGGCTTGCCGGTGGAAGGTTCCCAAGCCGAGCAGCGGTACTTGGCCACCGTGATCAAGCGGCCCTGCTCGAGCGGCCCGAGATACAGTCCGCCGGCAATCGGTCGCGACCATACGAGTTCGCCTGTCTTCAGAGCCAGCGCATGGACCTGCGGAGAACGCGGCGAGACGAAATAGCACCTCTCGGCGTCCGTTCGCACCAAGCTCTCCCGCCAGCTTGTGAGCCAGCGGGCTTCGGCGCCCGCGAAGGCACGACCCCAGCGAGGCGGGAGGCGGGCCGGTTCTTCGACGGGCTCGACCCGATACGCCCAGCGCACGCTGCGCATCACCAAATCGACGGCAATAACCAGACCGTCGGGAGTCGGACACAAGAGCAGCCCTTCGCACTCCACCGGCATGCACGACGGCCCGGACCACGAAACCGAATCGGCCTCGAACCCGGAGAAGCCGGCCAGACTCTGCGACCAACGCACTTTTCCGTCGTCCGGCCCAAGCGCCAGCAGATGGGCCGCGTCCTCGGTCCTCGCGAGCACGTACAAAGTCCCGCCATGAGCCAGTGGAGGACCTAGAAAATCGACGTCGCGCGTCTCTGCCGCAGACTCTGTCGGGGGCGCGTCGACCTCCGCGAGCCGCCAGAGCCGCTTTCCGGTGAGTCGGTCGAAGGCCACAAGGCTGTTTTTGGGGGGCGATTCGATGGCGAATCGGCGACGGCGCGAGAAGTTGGGTGTCGACGGCGCGACATCCTCGACGACCGTGAAAACCCGCTCGCCGTCCGTGGAAATTGCCGTGTGCG
>DASZIA010000458.1:0-10529 GCA_035949535.1 Planctomycetaceae bacterium
CTGCTTGCTCCCCCCTGCCGGCAATTCACGCGGATCATCGTTCGCGGAGAGGACGCGGAAGCAGTGCGCGAAGAGGCGCGCCGCATTGCCAAGCAGTGCACAGAATCTGCCGCATCGCACAAATTCGACGTGCGGCTCCTCGGCCCCGCACCGGCCCCGGTCTCCCGAATCAAGGGGCAGTATCGCTTTCATGTGCTGCTTGCTGCACCGCAGGGGGACGCCGTGCGAATCGTCTGGCGCGAGGTCGTGTCGCAGCTTTCACCGCGAGAGGGCGTCGAGTGGACGGTCGACGTTGATCCCATCAACCTGCGGTGACTCACGCGGAAATGACAAAGCAACGAATGCCGCCTCGGTCCGCCTCGGTCGGATGAAGGAAGCACGAAGCACTAAGGATTTGTCGGACTTCGGTCATTCGGAAATTCCTTCGTCATTTGTGCTTGGTCATTCGGGCTGCGACTGGCCGGGCTCCGGAACACAAAGTGCGTTATTCCCACCATCGAATCTTCATGTTGTCCGCAACCACCTGCCGTATAATGGTTTCGTCCTTCACGACGGGCGCGGGGGACAGACAGCAGTTTGACGCCCGTTTTTTGAGCCCGATATAATCGGTTGAGCTGTCGGAGGTTCCTCATTCGGCGCGGCGCGCCACGAGCCGATGCGAGCGCGGTCCAAACGATCCGATGAATTGGTGGATCATGCGGCGACCGCGCCGACGATCAGTCTGCCGCATTAAGGAAGCTCACAGTCTATGGATTGCCTGCGAACTTCGTTTGCTCCCCTCGCGATCCTGCTCGGGGCATGGTCGCCCTTGCTCGCGTTCGCGACCGCGACTGCCTACGGGGGGGACGGGCCTCCGGACATCGTCGCCGGCATTCCGGCGGGCGGCGACCGAGCGACCGACGCAGTGCAAAAGGACGCTGTGCCAAAGCCGGCTGAGCCGCCGTTGGGGAAATACCTGACGGTCACAAGCCCGGTCGATGACCTCGTGTTCGGTCGCGTGAAAAACGCGGTCCTCAACCTCGAGAGCCAGGCCCAGCAGCAGCACCGCCGGGCCGTCCTGATTCTCGAAATCACCCACGGGACGACGCCGTTTCACCAGGTCTATGGCCTGGCAAAATTTTTGACATCGGCGGAGATCGCCGACGTGAAAACGGTCGCCTGGATCCCGGAAACAGTCACGGGAAACAACGTCGTCATCGCGCTGGCGTGTAACGAGATCATCATGCATCCCGACGCCGATCTGGGCGATATCGGGCTCGGAAAGGCTCTCGATCGAGACGAGCAGCAGGACATCCTGCACTTGATCGAGAAGCGGCACAACCCGCGGTTGAGCCCGGCCCTCGTGCTTGGAATGTGCGATCCGCAACGGGAAACGCTGCGGGCGAGAGTGCAGCTCCCGGCCGGCAAAGATGGGAAAGAGACGAGCGAATTTCGCATCGTTACCAAAGATGAGCTGGAACGGTTGCAGAAGAGCAAGCTCCCCATCCTCGACGTGGTGACGATCAAGGAGTCGGGCGACTTGGGGAACTACTCCGGCAGCAAGGCCCGCAGCCTGGGCGTGCTGACCGTGCAGACGATCGAGACGCGCGGCGAATTGGCCGACGTCTACAACTTGCCACGAGAAGCTCTCCGCGACGACCCGACGTCAGGCGAAAAGCCGCGCGTCCAGCTGATCAAGGTCGAAGGAGTGGTCGACTCGGTGCTCGAGGCCTTCATCGAGCGGCAGATCGACCGGGCCGTCACGGCCGGCGTCAACACGCTGATCTTCGAGATCGATTCACCCGGCGGTGCTTTGACATCAAGCCAGAACCTCGCCAACGCGATTGCCGATCTCGATCCCAAAAAAGTCCACACGATCGCCTACATCCCCAAGGGTAAGCAGGCGCTGAGCGGGGCAGCGATGATCGCGCTCGGCTGCGACGAAATCTATATGGATCCCAACGTGCGGATCGGCGACGCTGAGCCGATCGAGCTACGGTCCGGGCGCCAGTTCGAGCACGTCCCTGAGAAAATCCTCAGCAATCTGCGCGTCGTGCTGGCGACTTTGGCGAAACGGAAGGGCCGCCCTCCTGCCCTGGCGGAGGCAATGGCCGACAAGGACCTGCAGGTCTTTCAGGTCAAAAATCGGCGGACGGGCCGCGTCTGGTACCTGTCTGAGGCCGAGATTCAGGCTTCCAACGGCGAATGGGAGCGCGGCCTGCCCGTTCCCGAGTCGGGTGGAAATCACCTGCTGACGCTCACCGGGACTCGTGCGCACGAGTTGGGTCTGGCTGAAACGCCGGTCCGCGACTTCGACGATCTCAAACAGCGACTCGGCATTCCCGCGGAAGTCACCGTCGCCGAAGCGAAGCGAACCTGGGTCGACACGCTGGTGTTCGTGCTGAACACCGAGCTGGCGCTCTTCTTCCTGGTCGTCGTCGGTTTCATCTGCATCTACGTCGAGCTGCATCTGATGACGGGGCTATTGTCGATCATCGCGGCCCTCTGCTTTGCTCTCTTTTTCTGGAGCCACTTTTTGGGAGGGACAGCCGGCTGGCTCGAGGTGATCTTGTTCTTGATCGGGGCGGCCTGCCTGGCACTCGAGGTCTTCGTGATCCCCGGTTCGGGCTTTTTCGGCGTCACCGGCGTCTTATTGATTTTTGCCTCACTGATTCTGGCTAGCCAGACTTGGGGCAACCTCGAGCCGAATGAAGACTATAAACGGCTCTCGTACACGATGGGGACTTTGGGGGCCTCGATCATCTCAATTGTCGTCATTGCGCTGGTGACGAGTCGCTTCTTGCCGCACGTACGCGTGTTCGACAAGCTCGTGCTTTCGCCGCCGGGGGCCGCCGACCTCCACCGCTTTGGTCCTCGATTGAAGCCCGGTTTGGCCGACGACGCGGCCGGCCACTTCGCTGATCTTCCGCGCTCGCTCGTCGGACAAGAGGGGACCGCGCTCACAGTTCTGCGACCGGCCGGCAAAGCGAAAATCCACGGCCGAACGATCGACGTGGTGAGCGAAGGGCCGTTCATTCCGGCCGAAAGCCGCCTCGAGGTAATCGAGGTTTCGGGAAATCGAGTGGTCGTGCGTCAGATCGTCTAGCGATGCCGCAACACGGGTCTTGTTTTGGGCTTAGGGCTTGATCACGGCCGGGGCGGCACCTAAGAGCACCTGGCTCACGAAGTCGAACGAATCCTGCAACATGACCTTCAGGTTCGATTCGACGGTGATGATGTCCCCCGGTTGCAGCAGGATGTTCTCATTCTGCTTGCGCGACGCCTCGCGCAGGCTGACCTGAACCAGCACCCGGTCGTTCTGCCCGGCCACCGCGCGGCACACGAGCACTGTGTCGATCATTTTGTACGTCGTTCCCTGGGCACTGGCGATTGCGTCGAGCACACGGAAGTCGCTGCCGATCGGAAAATCATAACGGCCCGGCTTGTGCACCATTCCCGTGACGACGACGGCGGGAGGATCTCGACGTTCGACGCTCACCACGTCGCCGTCGGCAAGCTCTTGCACGGTGAGATCGACCGACCCCTCGGTGAGGCGGATTTCTCGGTGTTCGGCGGGAGGTGAGACGCTTTGGTTTAGGATCGCGGGTTGAACTGCATTGCCGGTTGGGCTGCTGGGCGCCGGTCCGAAGGCCGCGATCATTTCGGTTCCCGCCGGGGCTCCGTCGGTCGTTGTCTTTCGGCTGTGAATCGAAATCGTCGTCCCCGCCTCTCGCGAAAGGCCGCCGGCCGCCGCCAAGGCCGAGACCAGTGTGCTCGACTGCCTGGGCAGCATGTAAACGCCGGGATGTTGCACCGCGCCGGTGACGGTAACGCGATGTTGTCGCGGCTGCACAAGCGAAATTTGCACGAGGGGCGCCTGAGTAACTCCCTGCTGATGACAAGCCTGCACGATGGCGGCCTTAGCAGATTCGCCCGTGACGCCGGCCAGCGCAATTTTGCCCACGACGGGCAATTCGACGGTGCCGTCCCGGCCGACCGTCGCGCGAAGCCGAGTCATGTCTGAGGCGTTGAGGCTCGTGGCGACCAGGACTTGCACCTCGTCGCCCGCATCGAATTTCGGCGCACCGGGCTCTATACCCCTTGCCGCAAGATCAACGCTGCACGGAGCTTCCCAACGCGTGGCCTGCAACTCCCTGGGCAGCTGGGCCGCCAAGTAAGTGTGTTCGGTGGTCGCGCAGCCCAGCGCAAAGCCCGCGCAAGCCACGACGAGCAGCAAAAGTCTGCGCCCGGGCGCGAAAGACCGCGCGGAGAATCGCCGTGCGGGGTGAGCCGCAAATATCGCCATCGTCTGCATCAAGGGTGTGCGAAGAGAGAGGCAGATTGGAAATGTGGAGAACCTGGAGGGGCGCGGAATCTACGCCGTCGACGGGGAGCGTGTCAACGCCAGATTGCTCGACACGTCTGACGCGCAGGTTCTTGGGCGAGCGGCCGGTGTAAGCCGGCCGGTTCTGACTCGCTCATCGCTGCAAGAGGCAAAGAAAAAAGAACCGGCGGGCTTACACCCGCCGCTCGCCGATCTTCATGCCGTCGACGCGTTGCATTAAGGCGGGCTCCGGTCACTCCGCAGTGATCTGCACCAGGTCCATCAAGACCTTGTGGCCCGACTCGACCGATTGTCGGCGGACGAGGCGCAGGCGGGCGTCGTACCAGACGTGAACGTCGACGTCGCCTGTCACGCGGTAGTGCACGCACGGCTTCTGCTCGCCCGCGGTCTCAACCGTCTCGTCGCCGACGCGTTGCAACCGGCCCAGCAGGCGACCTCCCTTGTCGGCGTCAAGCACCATGATTCTGCGCGCGCCGCTGGACGCCTCGGCTTCCCAGTGTTTGGGGAATTGATAACAAGTGGTCGACCAGAGTTCGGGCGAATTCAGCGACGACCGGCCGTTTGCGTCGACCACGAGTCCCTGCTGCGTGGCGGCGGCAGTCACGTGGTACTGTGTGCCGTTGAAGTTGGCCGTGCGGTCCATCTCGACGAGTCGGCCGTCGCGAAACACGGCGGCTCCGCCCGAGTTGAAGCGATATTTATAGACGTAGTAATTGAACAAGAGGCTCGCGTTGCCCCCGACCCAATCCGTGCCGTCATCGCGGCGGCGGATTTGCATGGTGCATTGCCCGCGCTCGGTGCCGTCAACGAAGATGCGAAAAACGCGTGTCTCGCGCTCGACGTCTTGCGGCTCGCGACTATCGGCCTGAGCGACGCTCGAGGCGACGAGTGTCAGGCACAGGCACGCCAGACTTCGGAGAATCGCCGGCTGCAGCGCGCCAAAAGAAACTGACCGCATCGAGGCACTCCTTTGCTCTCACCGATGAAGAGGGGTCGAATCACCGCCCACAGGCAGGCGATCGGGCGTCCGAGCCCGCCAAAGCGACCGGCGTCACGGATTCGCACCGCGCCGTAATCAATATCGGTTCCCGGCCGTTGTCAGCTTGCCGTTGAACATCCTTAGCCTGACTGAATTGAACTCAGTTTGCGCAATTCGTGAAAATCCTCGCAGCGGTTTGGGCAAGAACAGGAGAATTTGTCGATCGGGCCCCTTCTGCCGCCGTGCGACTCTTGAGCCAAAGTCCCCTCAACACCAGTTCCTCTACACAAAATGGTCGCCCCGCGCGAAAGCTGCCGTATCGTGGCCCGGTAGCTCACGAATGCCCGGGACGCGGGGCATCCAAGCGCTTGTCTGCCAGTTGTCGGCCGTCAGGCGCTCGGGATAGAAGCGGGGCAAGGCGAAGGAGAGATACTGACCCAATCCGTTGACGAAGGGCTCATACATGCCGCGCAACTCGGTCAGGCGCGATTCAATGGCGGCCATCTCCTCGGGACTGGCCGCCGCCGTGTCCTCAGCCAACACGCCCCCAGCCTGCTTGAGTCGATTGAACAGAACCTGAAAGCCCTCGGACGGAAGACGGTTTGGCGTCGGCGCGCTCGGTTGGATCTTGAAGACCAGGCACAGATCGACGGCCGCGTGTCGGGCCATCGCGAACGTCAGGCGCGCTTGGTAGGCGTCGCGCCCGCCGACCCCGCAGATGGCAAGAGCGGAGGTGTCGAGAATCACCGTCAGCGCGGCGAGCCACGACTGGTTATCGTGCTGCGAGCGATAAAGGCCAAGCACTGGAAACGACAGGCACCGTTCGAGTACCTCAGCCGACCAGGCCTCCCATTGCAGAAAGTACGACGGGAGCACTTGGGGGCATCGGGCCGGTTGGCTCCGCACCAGGATCTGCTCGGCCGTCGGAGGCGATCCGCCGCGGGCGTCGAGCAGGGAAATCATGATCTCGCGCTGCGAGAAGGCTTGTGCGAGAATCGGATGATAGCTGAGCACCAGCGCCAGAAATCCGAAGCCAAGTCCCGCCTCGAGGACCGCCAGAAAGCGGCCCATGCCGTCGGCCGGCGAAAGGTCGCCGTAACCGACCGTGAAAAACGTCACGCCGCTGAAATAAGTGTACGAAACGGCGGTCCGCGCGGGATCGGCGATCGACATCTGCGTCTGAAAGGCCCAATGCAAGAGGGCGAAGCTCAGGATCAAGCCGATGGCCCAGGCGGCGAACATCATCAAAAACGACAGCGGGGCGAACGTACTCAAAAACGCCTCGCGCCGTCGCGGCAGCGTGAATGCGGTTGAGATCGCTTTCCAGGCAGGCCAGGTAGTGCGATAGAAAAGCCGGACCAGGCGGTACGCGTGCGTGACGCGCCGCGGCAATAAGACCGCCTCGAAGGCGTCGAACAGAATCAAGCCGATCGTCGCGGCTCCGAGGATTCCAGCCAAAAATCGCATGGAAAGCTCCGCTGGTGATGACCAAACCGCTTGCGCGCGGCGGAATGTGGTCGCGCGATCACACACCGTACACGACATAGTCCGCGAAAAGAAATCTGGGAGCGAGAGTTTCGCGGCAATGCCACCGCCCGGCCGTCCCAATAGTTTAAAAGTGCACGAGCGACGAAGGCGACTCAGTGGCCCGAATGGTCGTCGGTGGCCTAAGGGTCGCGCGGGGGAGCTGTCGACGGGCTGAAGGCGTGATAGAGCGCGGCCGCGCGAGCGTAACACCAGTTTGCGCCTAGCACAGGAAGGCGCACGAGGGCCCGAATGGCGAGCATGAGCGAAGAATGCTTCACCGGCAGCAACTCGAACAGGGTCAGCGCGAGGTAGAAGCTCGACGCTCGGGGGGTTGATTCGGGGCTGGAAGGCTCGACCGCGTAGATCCGGCCGTCAAAAGTCACACGTCCGGAGTCCAAGAGTGGTGCGACCCAAGCCGCCACGTCCGTCGGGAGATAGCCCAGCGTTTGCTCATCGAGCGACTCGACCGCGACTGTCAGGGTGCCGCGCTCGTTGTCCGGTTCGCGCGCAAGCGCGACCCGCAGACCCGGTTGGAGCGTGACCGCGCCGGTCGGTCGATCCGTTGCTTCCTCCTGGGCAACTGGGGTTCCGTCCACTCGGACCGGCTCAAACTGGGCGACGCGGCGCCATTCGACGGCTCGGCGACGCACTCGCCTGAACATCGCTCGGTCCAGTGTTCCGGTACAAGAGAAACCTCGCCTTGGGAAATCTCAGTGTTGGTTACCGCTCTCGCCTCCCGCTCGCTGGGATTGGCAGCATCTTCAGCACTGCGGCGTGCGCGGGGATTTTTGCCCTGCAATTCGATCATAGGCCCGGACAAGGGCGAAATCCATGAGCGCGGAAAATGCGGCGTCGGTGGCAATGAGCGCAAGGGAAGAGACCTGCTTGGTTTGCACCAAACGCCGGAGCTGCTTGGAGGAGAGGAAAATCGTTTGATTTCAGGATGGCATAGGTGTATTTTGCGCCTCGATCACGTGCATCACGTCGAGTCAGATTCCGTCTGCGAAATGTCGACTTATGACAGCCGGCGGCCCACGGTTCAGCAGGATGCGGGTTATCGTGGCGGTCGTCCTGGCGGAAGCGTTTCCGATTCTGCTGCTCGTCGCGATCGTGGTCGTCTACGGCGTCGTCCGGCAGCAAGACTCGCTCTCTCCCGCAGAGTTCGCGCCGCTTGCCGGAAACTGGATCGGTCCCATCGGCGGTTTTCTTGCAACCTTGCTGTTCGCCTGGTGGGCCGCGCAACGCGCTCAAGAGCACAGGGTGGCACACGGCACGGTCGTCGGAGCGGGAACCGCTGTGCTCGATTTCGGCCTGGGAATGCTCCTCGCTGGAGCAGGGGCAATTCACCCCTTGTTCTTCATCTCGAACGCCGGAAGAATCCTTGCCGGCGTACTTGGCGGATGGCTGGCGACGCGCAGCCCGGGCCGCGATTCGTAGTTGGGCTCGCGATTCAGGTGGGACACGCTTTCGCCTTGCAATCCTGCGAGACTCCGACGGGTGTCTGCAAAGAATTGGTCAACGGTGCGCTGGGGAGTTGTCGGGCGGTGTCCACACGATTTGGTCAAAGACTTTTTGGAGTTTCGTGCCCCGCTCGCTATGGGTCATCCGCACGTAAGCGATTCTCCCCTGGAGGTGCTCTCGAAAGCGGGGATGCCCGGTTCGGTTCTGTGATTCGGGTCCGAATCTGCGGCAATTGTGCAGCGTCGCCTTTAATCGATGGTATGTGGCGCGTGACACGTTGATCCGACGGTTGACGATCAACCCCGTGATTGATTGCTGGGTGCCCGAACGCATCACTCGCGTCTTGCGATATCGAATGACGAATCCCTCTGCCAGCGCGATGGCGCACACGAAGATGCGAAAGCGAGTGAGATTCCGCTCGAAATCGTGGTCGCCCGAGAAAACCAGATCGTCGGCGTAGCGCGTGTAGCTCGCGCCGGTGGCGCGAGCCAGCCCGGTCAGGCGGCAGTCGAGACGATACGCACAAAGGTTCGCCAGGGCCGGCGAAGTCGGCGCACCTTGGGGAAGATGCGGCTGGCCGAAAGTCTGCCAAAGCTCGTGCCGGTGACCGTTCGCGTCATGCGTCGGCAAGACGTCGTCGCAAACCGCATTCGTACAGAGCCCTGTCAGCAACCGCGCAACTCCTTCTGGATAACCCAGCGCATGAAACAGCGCGTGAACTCGCGAACTGCGGATCCTCGGAAAGAAGTCTCGCAAGTCGATTCGCAGGACCACTCGCTGGCCCACATGCGGGGCCGCGCAGGTGAGCGCCGAGTGCTGCGATCGGAACGCATGAGCAGCTCGATGCGGGGCAATCACGTCCAGAATCTCGCTGAGAATCTGACGTTGCATCTCCTTGAGTCGCGGCTTGGGGGACTCCACCAGCCGCTTCCGTCCACCCGATTTGGCAATCCAATGGTAATGGTAGTGCTGCAGCTTGCCGCGCGCCACACGCCGCCCGCGTCCGTGACAGGCGCCGAACCAGTCGAGCTCGGACAGGCTGATCCCCAACCAGTCGGCTAAATCTCGCGAGGTGACTAGGGCCGGCAGCTTGTCCGTGCCAGTGATCGCCGGGGCCGGAGCCATCTCTGCGCGAGGGAGGCAGAGCACGTTGGTCAGCGAAAACTCTTCTTCTTGTTTCGACGGCTCGCGCCGCTGGGCTTGCCAACGGATGCGTCCGATAGCGCGACAAAATCCCGGCTCGGCTGCCAGAAACTTGGTCAACACCGCGTGCCGCGGCGTCGGTGGATGCAGGCCGAATCGGCTGAAAACGCGGGTGACGAGTGTTTCGACCCACTTCTGGCGGCGTGGCAGGCCGAAAACCTGCGTCAGCCGCGCAGCCATGCCATCGCCGGTCCAATCACCGGCGAGCAAGGCCGTCGCCGCATCGCGTGCCGTGGCATCCCAGGGGTTCATAAGAATGGGGAACGGAGCGTCTCGCGGAGACTTGTAGGGCGCGAGCAATTCTGCGCTTTCGCGCAGTGAGGCTCACGCAGCGAATTGGTCAAAGTCGAGTGGGTTCGTCGGGGTAACCCCGACAAGGCAGACACAACCGGTTGCCCGGCCGGATCGCCAACGTGAAACGCGCCGTCCCCAATGAAATTTACGCTAAACGGGCGACCCGCAGCGGTCAACCGCCAGCGAATCAGGCGCGCGACATTCAATCAGTGGATTCGGGGAACGTCGAGCGCGAAGATTGCGAGCTGCACGCGATCGGGACCCGCGATGAGGATCTGCTGGCGACGCTCTGTGACCTGTCGGACGGTTAGCGGAATTCTCAGGACACTCAAACGGTCGAGGGCGGCGCGAGAGTCACTGTCTGCCCAGATCAGTCGGTCGATCGAGCGGCCCTCGGTTGGTGCAGGGGGACGCTTGACCGTTTTCACGAGCACCCAAACGTCGCCGTAGCGAATGCCGGGAAGCACGCCGGCAAAGCGCGTGACGCGGCCGCCGAAGACGTCGGTGTACCACTTGAGCGTCGCCTTGGGATCGGTCGTCGCCAGGTGCACGTGATGGAAACCGTGAATTTCGCGATCCTCGACCAACTCGATCAGCGTCCCCCAGCGATCTTTGATGAACGCGTAACGAATCGGGCCCTCGCGCTCGATTCCGGAGACGATCTCCACTCCCGTTTTTGCGAACCGTTCCATCGCGCGGTCGAGGTCCGCGTATCCAAATCCGAGATGATCGACGCCGGAG
>DASZIA010000459.1:0-2674 GCA_035949535.1 Planctomycetaceae bacterium
TTCCACGCCGCCCAGCACGTTCAATGAAGGTCCGGCGCCGTTCAACTCGGGCGCTCGCAAGCCCGGCAACATTCCCGTTCCTGACCCGCTCGATCGCGATTCCGGTCCGGCGCTTGACCCGGCGCGACCAGACCCGCGACCGAGCTCGTCGAATACTAATCGTCCGTTTGGCGGTGATGGTTCACAGGAGACGTTTGGGAAGGGCGCCCAGATTACGATCCCGCAGCGGACCGAAGTTGCCGTCCAATCCGTCGGAACCGTCGACCCGCAAACGTTCGAGAGCCCGATCGAGAACGAACGCCACGATCGGGATGGGCTTATTCCCGTCGTGGCCAACTCTGGCAGGGACGGTCGCGTGACTAAGGGCAACGATCCCTGCAACTACGACCGAGACAAGTACCGCTGGCTCCAAGGCATCGTCGAATTCGACTTGCGCGACAAGTCCTGGCACATCATGTACTCTCAGAGCCCGGATCCGCACGACAAGAACGGCGGAGACATTCGGCTGATCGACCACCGCAAGTTGAGCACGCTGCGCAACGGCGACGTGGTGCGCGTTGAGGGGCGGATCGACACTCATCACCTCGATTCGCGCGGCAAAGCGCAATATCGGATCGACCAGCTCGAGTGCATCACGCCCGTCCGCCCGGCAATGCAATCAGTGGGCAACTGAGCCGACTCCTCTTTTGTCCGCTTTCAACTGTTCTTCCGGCTCTCACTTCTTGAGCAGCAGCTCGAAGAGCGGCTCTTCGACGCAGCCCCCCGGCGGCGGCACGTGCAAGAGTTCTGCCAGCGTCGGCGCGATGCAGGCCGGACTTACGCGGCGATGGAAGCGGCCGGCCGGCACGCGGGTTTGCTGCGAAGCCTTTCCCTGCTCGAGGACCAAGAGCGGAACGTGCGTGTCGTAGTCCCAAGGACTGCCGTGCGTGGCCGCGACGCTGCCTTGGATATCGTACGGCTCCAGGCAGAACAGCACGTCGCCCGAACGACGCGGATGGAATGACCGCCGCAGCGCGCTCTCGAGTGGGCCGTTCAAACCGCCGGAGAGGATTTGCTCGCGGGTGATCGCCGCAGCGATTCGGGGCTGAGCGAGGAGCCAGTCACGAGTGAGTCGCTGCGCCTCGGCAAAGGCCGGCCCCCTGAAAGCCGGATGATCGTCGCGCAGATAGATCTGACTCTCGAGCACGGTCAGCACCAGGCTGGGCGATCCCTGTTCCGCTCCCAGTTTCTTGCGCAAATAGGCCTCGAGCATTTGGTGGGTAGTTCCCGGTCCCTCCTTGCCGTCGAACGTGACTGGGTCCCGATGGGCGGCAATTTTCAATCGAGCCGTGCGCTCGGGGATCGGCGCGACGCCGTGATCGGCCGTCAGCACGAACAACCAGGGCCGCCCCTCCATTTGCTCATTGATGAAGTCGACGAACTCTCCCAGCATGCGGTCGGTGCGGTACGTGATGTCCTCGACCTCGAGGCTTTCGGGACCAAACGTGTGACCGACGTAATCGTTCGAGGAAAGATTGATCGCCAGCAGATCGGGAAACTCATCCCGCCCGAGCTTTTCGTCCGAAATGATCAGGCGTGCCGCTTCGAGCGTGATTTCGATTCCAAACGGAGAGTACGAAACGAGCCGCACGTAATTTCGAGCCACCGCTTCGGGCATTTTGTGCGGAAAGCCGGACGTCATTCCCGGAAGCGGGCGCTCGCCGAAATGGTCCTCGGTCGGCGGATGACTATAGCGACCGCGGTCATAGAGCAAGTCCCACGATTTGCCACCGAACCGCAGCGGAGCGTCCGACGCATTCCAACTTCGCAGGTAGGGGGGCAGCTCGTCGCGATAGTAGTCGCAGGTGATCCATTTGCCGCTCTCGCTGACCCAAAACGCGCCGTCCGCGGCATGTCCCGTCATCAGAATGGCCGCCCGGTCCTTAATTGCCACGCCGAAAACCTTGGAACGCCCGGCCGTCACGATCTTAAGTCGATCGCCCAGCGTGTCGGCCAGCAGATTCCGCGGCGACACGGGCAGATCGCCGGCCGCCGGGCCGACAAGACGGGCCTTGGGATCGGAAACGCAATAAATCTGTTTTCCAGACGAGCGGTCGATCCACCCGTTGTCGACGATGCCGTTGGTGGAGGGATACGCCCCCGTCAACTGAACCGAGTGGCCCGGACCCGTAGTTGTCACACCGTGCCGATGGTGACAGTTCGTGTACCAGGCTCCGTCGCGCTCGATGCGACGGAAGATGCCGTGTTCATCGAATCCCGCGCGAAATCGTTCCAGGTACTCATAGGCGAACTGGTCGACGCTGACGACCACCACCAATGTCGGTGTTTCGCCATTCGACGGCGCGCTCTGCGCACGGGATAGCGACGCGAAGGAGAGAAGCCAGCACAACAGAAGTCTCTTCATGGTGCACCTTGCAGGCGGAATGCGACGCGACAGCCGCGCCGCGCGAGCTGAGACGTGCGGCCATTTTGGCAACGAACTGTTAGAATTGAAATTGGACGCGGGGAGGAAGACGAACTGTATCTCTTCGCAGATCCCTGTTGCGAGTCGACCTGCTGATGAGTGCAAGAGCAACTTCATGAGGCGCCCGAGAAGCGGTGGCGGCTGGAGGGCCATCGGCTACACGCTCAAGCTGGCCAACCGCGTCGGCTGGTGGCCGATGTGGAAGGCCCT
>DASZIA010000460.1:0-18549 GCA_035949535.1 Planctomycetaceae bacterium
CTCCACGCTGGCGGCAATTGCGCCCTCACCGCCCGTCGGCTCCCGCCCAGCCTCCTGGAAGAAGCGATCGGAGGGGTCAAGCGCCCGGCCTCGCAGATAGGCGGAGCCTCCGAGCGCGAGCACTGTCGCAACGGCAACCCCAAGGATGCCGACACTCACTCCTATTCTAGGGCCGCGTAGGTGACTCATTATGGCCTCCGCGGACATGATGCCGGACCAGCGACGCGAGCCTTCGGACCGTGGAGGGCGAGTATGTACTCGACGCCGTCTTGTTCAGTGGAAGCCTCTTGACCTCCGCGCGGCCGCGGAGGAGCGTCAGCAACGTAGTGTCGCGTCGAGGCATTCCTCAAGCGTAGCTGGTCACACAAGCCCAGACCATCGCCTTGAGCGGCCTACGCCGAAGCAGGCGACTTCGAATCCGCCGTCAAACGGCAAACAAAGTCCATTGAGCTTGCGGACGAGAAAGCGAAGGGCGACATACGATCTCGCCTTGATCTCTACAAGGCTCACAAGCCCTATCGCACGACCGCAAAATGAGCAGCGGCGCGGCCGGAGGCGAGCACGCTTCAATGAGCGGACTTGGCGGCCTGCCGCTTCGCCCGTCGCCATTCCCACGGCGGCGTCGGATTCGGATCCACCCACAATCCATGCCGATGCTCGCGGGCGTCGGTCTCCGCAGCGGTGAACTCACTTGCCTTGTCGTACTGAGGGTAGCGCCAGGCGAAGCCGTCGCGGACCATCTCCATGTCGACGAAGCGATCACCCCGATAGATGCGGCCCACTTCCCGCTTGTAGCGGTCGATGTCGATCACTTCGACTCGCACGACCTGTCCGAACACTTTGTCTGCAAGATTCTCTCGCACCTTGGTCCCGGACGGCTGGCCTTCTCCGGCGCGTCGATGCCGGCGAGTCGAATCCGATGCTGAGTGTTGGCGCTGTCGAGGACAGTCAGCGTGTCGCCATCGGCGATTTTCACGACCTGGCCATTGAGCGTGTAATGCCGATTCGCGGCAAGGTCGCTTCTGGCAGCGGTCGGCTAACGCTCGCTCGGGCCGGGCGTGGCCGGTGCCGATCCATCATGCTCGGCGCATGGGGGACTTGGCGCTTCCGAGAGCCGACTACACGTCCCCTAGCCGTTCCCTCGAATCGCCGAATTCCTTCAGATGAATTCCGCACTTATCGAGCATCGAAAGGTAGAGACTGCACATTTTGCGATTCGGTTTCCCGAGGAAGTCGAGGACTCGGCCGCCCCGAATTTGTCCTCCAGCTCCGCCCAGCAAGACGACGGGCAGGTTCGTGGCATCGTGACCCCCAGTCAGCATGCTCGAGCAAAACAGCAGCATCGAGTTGTCGAGCAGGGTCCGCTCGCCTTCGTGAATCGACTCCATCTTCCGCGCAACATAGCCGACCTGCTCTACAAAAAACTGGTTCACCTTCAGCCAGTCTGCGGTGTCGGAGTGCGACAGCAGATGGTGGATCATGTAGTCGACGGAAAGATGCGGGAACCGTAGCGAGCTGTGATCGTTGTTGAGTTTCAGCGTACAGACGCGCGTCGCGTCCGTCTGAAAGCCGAGCACCAGGATGTCGCACATCAGCCGCATATGGTCGGCGATGTTCTGCGGAATACCCTCCGGGGGGCGCGGGACGTTGGGTTTGTCGAGCGTTGGCCGCCAGCCTTCTAGCGTCCTTTTCTTGCCGGCTTGCTCGATCCGCTGCTCGATTTCGCGGACCGAATCCAAGTACTCGTCAAACTTCCGTTGATCGGACGAACTGATGTTGAGGCGAAAACTGTGGGCGTCGGCGAGCACCGCATCGAGGACGCTTTTGTCGCCGCAGCCGACTTCGTCTTTGAACAAGCGATCGAAAGCCAGCGAGGGATACAATTCCAGCGGCGTCGGCGTGGTCGGTGAACTCCACGAAATGTGCGAGCTGTAGAGCATCGAGTAGTTCTTGTGGACCGACGGGTTCGACTTTTCACAGGCGAGCACGAGACTCGGCACTTTGGTCGATCGACCGTGCCGCTGAGCGACCACTTGATCGATGCTAGTGCCGGAATGGATCTCGCCACCCGAGGCCAGCGGCGCCCCCGAAAGCAGGTTGCCGGTCTGTGAACTGTGAATGTTCCCCTTTAACGCCTCGGCATTGAACAGCCCGCGGATGACGAGCATCTTTTCGCGGAAGTCGGTCAGCGGCGTCAGCACCTTGCCGAGCTGCATCTGTCTGCCGCTGCCCTTCGCCCACCACTCTTTGCTGTGGAAGCCATTCCCCGAAAACAACACCCCCAGGCGCACAGGCGCTTGACTCGCGCGATTCGATGCGCGGCTCTCATCGCCCCAGACGGAAAGCGACTCCATCCACGGCAGCGCCATCGACACGCCGACGCCACGCAGGAAAGTGCGACGAGAAAACTGATGTGTGTTCATGAATGTTTTCATTGATCACGGATTGCGGTTTGAATGTCCAGATCCATTCCAATCGAATAAAGTCACGCAGCAAGATCGCGACGCGGACCAGACGGCTAAGGGGATTCCATGGATTGAGAGTCTCTCCCGCGAATTTCTCGAAACTGGCGGCTCTCGAGGATCGTGTCGATCGCCGCGGAGAAACGATAGTTGCTCTCGGAAAGCCGCTGCTGCATCTCCGCGAGGAGCGGCTCGTCAGAGAGTTGAAGACCGCGACCGAGGGCATAACCCAGAAGTTTGCGACAGAACTGGTGAACAAAGGTGTTGCGACGAGTCACGGCCAGGTAATCTCGCAGACCTGCCAAGCCGTCGATCTTATTTCCGTCGGGAAGCCGGGTCTTGGTGTCTATTGGGTGGCCAGCGAGATCGCGGTCCCGGAGGCGGCCGATTGCGTCGAAGCCCTCGAGCGCGAAGCCGAGCGCATCGAACTTTTGATGGCACGACGAGCAGCGGCGGTCGCTGACGTGTCGCTCGACCAATTGGCGTACAGTAAGCCTGTCGGTCGCAGTTTCGCTTTCGGGAAGTCGCGGAACGTCTTTTGGCGGCTTCGGCAGTTTTTCGCCCAGCAGCACTTCGCTCACCCAGTTGCCGCGCAAGATGGGGCTGGTGCGAGATGCTCCCGATTGCTTCGCGAGTGTCGCGGAGAGCGCCAGGATGCCACCACGACCGTAACGACGGATTCCCTCGACACGGCGCCAACCGTTGCCGGTCGAGGCGGTCGGCGGCGGGGGGGCGCCGTCCGCTGGCGTCCGATCGGCAATACCGTAAAACCTGGCCAATCTCTCGTTGACGAAGGTCTGGTCCGAGTCAAGAATGCCGAGCACCGATGCGTCGCGTTGGAACAAGTCGGTGAAGAACAGGATTGACTCTTCGTGCATGTCTCCGCGCAGCCGGGTGAACTCAGGGAAAAACTGCTCGCTCTTTTCGGAGAGAGAGTCGAAATCGTAGATCTGCAGCCACTGGCAGGCGAACTCAGTGGCTAAGCGTCGAATCCGCGCATCGCCGAGCAGGCGCCGAGCCTGTTTTGCCAGCACTTCCGGCTGGTGCAGCGATCCGTTTGCGGCTGCCGCACGGAGTTCGGCGTCTGGCTGTGACGACCAGAGGAAATAGCTCAGCCGACTGGCAAGTTCCCAATCGGAGACCGGCGCGGAGTCAGGTCCAGCCGGCGCCGACTCGCGCCGATACAGGAAATCAGGCGAGATAAAGACCCGCGCCAGCGTAAACCGAAAGGCTTCGTCATGCGAAAGTCCTTTTTGCCGCAGGCGTCGATACAATCCGTGCAATTCTTTGGATTCGAAATCTGCCAGCGTACGTCGATACGCACGCGCGGCGAAATCCATCAGGGCGTCGACTTGTCTTGGCTCGGCATCGACGAGGGCTTTTTTGAACGCCGCGGCCCTGTCGTTTATCGGCTTGCGCATCGGCTCGAAGACTTTGGGGTCAGCGTCTTGTGACGCGTACTCGAGAAGTTGCAAGAACGCATCGACGAGTTTCAAGGCATCCCGACTGATGAAGTGAAGTTCCTCCCACAGGCGATCCAGCCGTCGAGCCTCCTCGTCATCGAGCATTAGCCGCCGCAGCGGTTCATCTTCGCGGTAGTAAAGCGTGAGGGTGACGACTTCGTCGACGGGCACGATTTTGGTGTAACAGAGCGCTAACGGAAACACGGCTCGGAACTGATCGAACGAGGACTCGATACGGCGGCGCGCAGCGCTTCCCGCGTTCACGACGATCGGCGTCGACGGGGAAAATCGGCGATTGTTGGAGGTCCAAGGGCCGTTCCCTGTGGTCTCTGTCACGGAGATCGGCCGCAGCCCCGAGTCTTGTTTCGGCCTGGCCGTCAGGACTTGGACCTGCACGCTCCCCTCGCCGCCGGTCTGCGGATGCAGCGAACCGACGGTCACAAACTCGGTTCCGACGGGAAAGTCGGCAGGCAGATGCACTTCAACCACCGAGGGCGCCTGAACGCAAAGACTGGCCCCCTCGATCGGCGACCCGTTGGGATGTTTGCCGAACTGGGCAGGATCGATGCCGATGTTGGTGCGTCGCTCGGCGTCGGCAGGCGTCGTGCTGGGGAGTTGCGTCGCAACTCGAGGCCACGCTCGCAGGAACAGCGGACCGCCCAGCGACGTCAACTGTCGATAGAGCACAGCGTCGGGAGTTTTTCGGTGGGATTCGTTCGGTGCGTCGCCCGTGAGCAGCTTTTGCAGGCCCATCGCTAGTTGTTGTTTCTCTTGCGGCGTGGCGGCCGTTTGCCAACGAGCCAGCAAGGAATCGGGCGGAATCACGGCACCGGGCTCGCTGCCTTTCACGGGCTCGGTATAGAAGTGCCACACGCCTTCGTTGCCGAAGCGGTCCGCGTGGGGGTTTCCCGCGAGAATGTTGCTGGAAACATCCTGCGTTAAGCTCCATTCGCGCGGGCTAGCGCCGACGGTTGTGAGGACAAGGCTCAACTCCGTTAGGTCGCAGGCATGATTGCCGTCACGCGGTCCGACCAGCAGTGAGACGAGGTCGCCCGGTTGCACAGCCAGTGTCTTGATGTGATCGATGGTCCCGACCTTGCTCCCTTGCGCCCTCCCCTCCGCGAGCCGTTGCCGCGTCGCTCCGCGTCGGAATTCCAGCCGCCACACGACTCCGTTGCCGCATTCGGGATGGGCGTGAACCACCTTGCCCTTGATCTGGATTGTCCCTGCGATCGGGCTCCTCCAGCCGACGGCCGCGTATAACGTCGGCGACGGATGAACGCAGACGGAGTGCGATTTCATGTTGCCGGGAACGCGGACATTCTGTTGTGAAGAATTCGCCAGCACGAGCGGAGTCTCGTTCGTCCCCCAGCCCTTGATAAAGTCGTAACTCCCTGCGTTTTGCAGCTTGGTGGCGAAGTGATCGAGCTTGGACGTGGGATCGAAACCGATGCCGAGATAGTCCAGCCAGGCCGACAGGAAATCGACATCGACCCCATACGTCTTCGCAAGTGCCGCGACATCGATGTTCCCAGTCGCGCGGCCGGCCTCTGCGGCCCCGACCAGCGCCTGAGCAGTGGACGCGAAGGCCCGATCGCGCAGAGCCGTCATGTCGCGGGTGAAGCTCCGGACGTCCCGCAGCAACAATTCCGGTCCCCCCGGTGCAACCAACCGCGGCCGTTGCCAGACAACAAAATCATTCACATTTCCATCGCCGGCGTCGCTGGCGACGAGAAACAGCGTGACGTTTTTCTCACCGGAGGCTGGCGCTGGCAACTTCACGCGCACCTCTTGAGCCGCGGCGAGGGGATTTACCGGTTCCTGCCACGCCTTAGGACCGCCGACTTTTCCGATGTGTCCGACACTGGTGAATCGCCATAGTGCCTTCTGCCATTGATTGATTTCGGCGGCAAGCAGGGCGATGTCTTCGCGTTTGGCCCCTCGCCACTTCGCGCGGATGGCGTCGAGCGACAGGGATGGGTTCCGGTCATTGAGAGTTGACCAGAGAATGCCGAGATATTTCGCGTTCAACCCGGTTTTCTTCGTCACGGCGGCGATCGCCCGATCGACGTCGGGGCCGGACATAGGTGCTGCGGTGTTCGGCACGGCTGGAGCGACACCCAGTGCCACCGCCACATCGAACGCGGCCGCGAGATACCGTTCGATTGGCAGTCGACCTCCCTCGTTGGTACGGAAGACGATTCCCTGCAAATTGACTTGGGAGGCGCCGGCCGTGTCCGAGTGTTCTCGATACAGCGCGCGAACCCGCGAGAGCACCTCGTTTGTCCAATCGCTGCGCGATGTTGAAGGAGAGAACCGAAACCCATCCGGCAGCAACACCGCATGCTGGCCAATCTCCCGGCCCGCGTCGAAATACTTCGTCAACAAGGCCGGCGACATGACCAGCGCGTTCCCCGCGTTGGTAAACCCTTCTCCCGCCGCGCCGTCGGTGGGAAACTCGCGGGCCGGATTTAAATCGACTCCCGTCAGATCGCGGATCGTGTAGGTGTATTCGGCATTGCTCAGCCGCCGCAGGACAACCGGCCCCGGATCGCCCGCGTTCGCCAATGCCTCGGCATGGAGATACCGTTCGACCCAACCGCGCAGCCGCTTGCGTTGTTCGGCCGACGGTCGCCGTGACTTCTCCGGCGGCATCTCGCCGTTATCGAGCATTTCGGCGACCTTCAGCCAGACCTTGGTTCCCCGCCGCACATCGTCCAACTTGGAAAAGCGCTCCAGGTCCAAATCACCCTTATGCTTTGCCGTGGAGTGGCAATTGAGGCAGAACTGAGACATAAGCGGCCGAATCTCACGCGCGTACTCGGAGCCGATTGCGTCGAAGGCCCTGTGAGCGCCGGCACTGTGTTCGTTCGCGCGGCGGGCGTGACCATCGAACGGGATCGACGGTCCGTCGTTCGCCTGCGCTGCCTTTCCGAAAATTCCCATCGCTAACGCGATCAGCCATCCGATGCACACCGATCGGCAAGCACTCCGCGCGAGTCGGCAGAACCTACGGCAACAGATTGTCACGTGGCCGGGTCGTTTACGGACGGATTGCGAGGGCAGAACGTAGAACGAGCGACGCGCCCTGACCGCAACAAACTTCACTATCCAGCGACGGCGCACAACCCGCGCCGGCTGCTCGTGGAAAATCGGTATACGATCGGCGACCATTGAATTCAACGATGAGCGTTCAGTGGGGTGTTTTCGAGACTCGATCAGTCTTCGCACGGGGCGGGCCCCCGAGGACGATCGATGCAGATCGACACCCGGGTTTCACTCGACTATCAGGCGGGATGTCCACTTGGCAGCGGTCAGTTTCCAGATTCAGCAGAACGTAAAGTATTGTAGCCGAGGATGATTGAGCCCGTAAGCTCCGGATCAGCCGAGTCCAAAGTTCAAATCGCAGCTGGTGACTTCGACATGCACTCCGTGTCACGCTCATATTCGTGGCACGGCCCGGCGGCAATGATCGGCATCGCAGCTGCGCTGCTGATCGCCTTATGGAAGTCCGATACTATCGGTTCGATCCTGGGGCAGCTCAGGGCTTGGATCGCCTACCGCAAGGGCTGGCTCTGCACAGTCATTTGCATTCAATGTGCGGTCGTGGCCGGCTGTTTTTCTTCGATTGGGCGTTTCAACAGGAACCACCCCCCGTCGTCAGATATGGCGTTCTGAATGAAGTTGGCCCTTAATCTAGTGGTCAGAACTGCCTCGGCCGGGTTGGTTTCAAGATGGCTATCCAATCGGGACGTGCCAAGTTCCTTGGGGAAATGGAGGCAAGCAGCGGCGAGATGTCTCATCAAGAATACGATGGCCATGCCAGCAAAGCGTCCCCGCGTACAGGTTGCGCCGGGCCGAATAGACAAGTCCCGCCGCCAGCCCTTATTCTAAGGCGACGCCGTTCCGGACTGCCGCGGATGATGATTTCCGTCGTGTGGATCTTTTCAGGGCGACCGTGGCTCACTCCTGCGGCTCGCCTCTTTGACATCGACGGCACCGCGCCGGCGGCTCTGGCCCCGGGCCGATCCAGGATGGTCGATCCGTTCGGCTTGGTACTGGGAGAACCCTCGCATCCGTCGGCCCCTCCTCATTTCATCACCTCCAACCTGGCAGGGCAGCTCCGCCAGCGGTAAGCCGCCAATCGCGGACCCTCCGAAAATGAAAAAACCAGCGAGCATTTTGCTCCTTATCTCTATTGCTGTTTGCATCGCCATTCGAACCATGCACTCGGGTTGGGGAGTCGTCGGTCCGGTGGCCGACCCGGATCGATCCATTCCGTTCGGCATCGCGGCCAACCCAAGCGACTATCTCTCGTATTCGTCCTGGGCGCAACAGTCGAGGATGGGTGCTTGGACATTCAGCGATCTTTACACGACGACGGCCCACGAGGCGGCCTACTTCAACCCATTCTTCCTGGTCGTCGGCTGGCTCTCCCGGGCGTTTTCGGTGCGACCCGAATTGGTCCTGAACCTCTCGATCTTCCTCTCGCTTTTCATTTTTGTCTACTCCTTGAACGCGGTCTGCGGTCGACTGGGATTTGGTCATCTGACGACATTTTGCGTCCTGTGCCTCTGCTTCGGAGGTGGTGGAATCACTTGGCTCAGGCGCGTGGTCGAGCTGGTCGGGCTCCACGGAATGTTGCGAACCGTCGGGCCGGCCGACACTCTTTTTGGTTACCCTGACTGGTATTACGCAGAGCTCTTCCCGCTGCTCACTTTCAACGTGTCGCCGTTCCACTCCATCTCACTCGCACTGATGTCGGTCGTCGTCGCGTTGCTGATCCGTTACGACGACCCGGGCTGCCGGTTCTCTTGGTACGGGGGGGCCTCGCTGATCGGCATCTCGGCCTTCCTCGTCGGGATACGTCCCTACGAGCCGGTCGTACTTCTGGCAGCGTACGCGGCCTACCTCGCGTTCTCCCTCCTGTCGTGGCCTCCGCCGGGTGGCATCAAGAGACGTATTGCGTTATTCGTTTGCCTCTTCGTGGGGATCGTGCCCTTTCTGGCCTATGACTTCTGGCTCACGCGTCAACCGGTCTGGCACGAATTCTCGCAAAAGGGGTTAGACCTCTTCGGCGGCGCAGACTGGGCCGGCGCGTTCCTCGTACTCTGGGTGCTGGCGATCGTCGGCGTCGCGATGTTGGGGGCGAGGGCTCTGAGGCCACCCTATGCGTTGCTCGTCATCTGGTCCTCGATCTTCGCAGCGATCCTGATCGTCCTGCATAGTGGGCTCACCAAGCTCTGTGGTGGCTGCACGATTCCTCTCGCCTTGCTCGCCGGCGCAGCGATCGAGCGCTACGGACAAGGGCTCCGATCGTGGCGACAACGGTTGATTGCTGCCGCGGTGTTCGCCTGCCTCGCATTCGGTAGCGCGACGGTCCTCCTCATTCGGATCGCCAAGTCTCCACCGCCCCGCGTCTCCGCTGAAGTCCTTGTTGCCATCGACGCCATCCGGCGCGATTCGGACGTCCCGGTGCCTGCGGTTCTGACCGATGCGGCCACCGCTATGTACTTGCCGGGCCTCGGCGGATTCCGAGTCTACTGCGGGAACTGGGGCCTGACAGATGATTATGACGCCAAGGTCGCGGCCTTGGCCGCCATCGGCCTCCGCGTCGCAATACCGGCGAATCGACCCTTGGATCCGTCATCGCGGGGAGAGTCCGATGAATCCAAGTTGGTGAAGGCGGCCGTCGCCCAGCTTCGAGAGCAAATCAAACGGAATGTCTTCTCTTACATCCTGCTCGATCGGCGTTACGCGGCGCCCGAGCTGCAAACGCTTGACCACACGGTCAATCGGGACTTGCCGAAGTGCATCATCTACAACGGGAAGACATTCTGCGTGATCAAAATCGGTCCCCAGACCATCGATAAAATCCCGACTCAAACGGGTCCAACCTCGGCTGGCGGCAACCCGATTGAAATGCGTCCGCGAAAGTCGGTCGACAACCGCCCAGCGATCGCAGCTTCTGCCGACTCGACCGGCGCGCCTCTATTTCTGCGTTGAGCGACCGGTCGGCACAAGTGCGCTCCGCAGTTCAATCGCAATAGCCTGAGTCACCGGAGTGGCGCCTTCAGGCTGGCTGGCGACGCACGGGGGGGGCGATCGATTTTGGAAGGCAAAGAGGACTGTTGCTCACAGCTTCAGCGGTTCTCGATGCGGTAAAGCGACGTTCTGGTGCGGATCAAAAGCGCGCCGTCGATGACCGCGGGCGTCGCGAGGCATTGCTCGTCCAGCTTGTTCTTGGCCACCTGAGTAAATTGCTTAGGATCAGCATCAAAGATCACGGTGGCCCCATCCTCGCTCACGACATAAATTTTGCCCGAGGCAAACAGGGGCGACGTCGCGTAGGCTCCCCCCATTCGGTGGGTCCACCGGGGCTTTCCCGTCCGAGCGTTAATGCACGTTGCGATCCCGTTGTCCTCGACGAGGTAAAGGCTGTCGTTGACCAACAAGGGCGAAGGGCACTTTGGAATCGATCGATTTTGTGTCCAAACAACGTGCGATTTCGTGACCTCGCCCTGTCCGTCCGGGCGGATGGCCATCAACAACGGATGGCCGGCCGCGAGATAGACGATGCCGTTTCCAAACACGGGGCGACTGACGGTCGAAAATCCGCCGTAATTCACTCTCCAGAGGTCGGCACCGGTGTCCGGATCGTACGAGTTGGCGTCCGAAGCCCCAGAGCTGACTACTTGCTTTTTTCCGTCGACATCAATGACCAGCGGCGTCGTGAAGGCCTGGCGCTGTGCTTCAGCAGACGGCTGGCGGTTCGTTTTCCACCGGATCTTGCCTGTCGCTACGTCGAGGCCGACGACAAACTGCCTGTCTGTTCCGTCGCAACTGATGATGAGCAAGCCGTTGACGAGTACCGGCGATCCCGCCCCTCCCGCCGACGGTTCATACTTAAGCTCGCGCGTCTTCCAGATGGTTTCTCCATCCAATGCTAAGCAAGCCGACCCATGCGGACCAAAGTGGACATAAATTCGGTCCCCATCGGTTAACGGAGTGGGCGTGGCGTAAGAGTTCTTGGCGTGGAGGCCGACAAACGCGGGATCGAGGCGGTCGAAAACCGTCGCGTCCCATTCAATTTCGCCTGACGCTGCGTCTAATCCGAGGGCGTGCAATTCATGGGTTTGCCCAGTCTCGATGGCAGTCGTCACAAAGATGCGATCTCCCGACGTGACAGGGGAGGACCAGCCTTTGCCTGGAATGGGCGTCTTCCAAGTCACATTTTCCGTCCGGCTCCAATGGATCGGGAGTCCCTTGGCTTGGGAGTGTCCCTGACCTCCTGGTCCGCGGAATTCGGACCAATCCTGCCCCGGTCTCGATGCATGGCTTGACTCGATTGCCGATGACGTGCTCGGCGAGGATCGATTCTTCGATGCCACCGTCAAAGTGTTCGCGAGGTGTTGTTGATGCGATTTGAAGCGTCGGACATGCCCCTCGCCAAGCGCGGTAGAACTCTCAGTCGCGACCGTCGTTTCCGCTTGTCGGAGATGTCGGACGAACTGTCGAGCGGCGAGGCCGCCGAGGGTGAGCACCACACAACTTCCAAGAGCGAATCCCGCGCAAATGAGGGCAAATCTTAGCCGCGAGCCGCTAGTTGCAGAGGTCCACGGCGCGTTGGCAGTCCGACGAAATCGAAATAGCTTGACGGACACCCAACGTTCTCCTTGAGACAACCGCGCCGACGCGAGCGCGTGGAGCACGCGTCAAAAAACTTGTCGACTGGACTGCGTCGGCACTCTTTCACCGGGTTGGACCGTCACATTGAGCAAGATTTCGCGCGGGATCCGCCCGCCGACGTCAGTCAGACGGAAATCGCGTCCTGCGTACCGATAGGTGAGACGACGGTGGTCGATCCCGAGCAAGTGCAGGATGGTCGCATGGTAGTCGCGGACGTGCAGTTTGTCGGAGACGACGCGATAACCGAACTCGTCCGTCTCCCCGTACACAGTCCCACCCTTTACGCCTCCGCCCACGAGGAGGCAGGTGAATGCATCCGATAAATGGCCGCGCCCTTTGGTGTTCTCCTCCCAGGGCGTACGCCCGAACTCGGTGCAAATCGCGACAAGCGTCTCGTCGAGCAGCGATCGGCGTTTCAGATCCGTGATGAGGGCTGTCAACGGCTGGTCAACAGCTCGAGCCCGTGGGACGTGTTTCATAATGCCATAGTGAGAATCCCAGTTTGCATCGGAATCCGGTCGAGCAGCAGTGGAAGGAGGAGATGGTGTTCACAAACTCACTGGCCATCCGCCGATGTGGTTGCGCTTGGCCCCACAAAAGGCGTTTGCACAGTTTCAGTAAGCACCGACCGCCTAAAAGTCCGATTTCCGCTGCTCCAGCACAGGGTCAAGCCGCTCAGCCGCACTATCTGTCCATTCTAAGTTGCCCCACGGTCGTCGCTTTCAACCGAGGACCTTAGCATGCAGACCGACAACGACAAGAGAAAGAAGTTTACACCGCGCAACATCGCTCTTACGACCTTCATCGTCGTCGTTGGCGTAGGTCTCATCATTTGGTGGGGCCACGTCGATGTCGTCCCACCGCCCCCAAAGGATGAGAACCGCGCACCGTCTTCATTTCCCTTATCCCAAAGTCATCTCTCTCTCGTCGTCACTGTCCCGCGAGCCTCACTTGCCGCACAACTTGACAAGGTGGTGCCCCACGATTTCGCCTTCGACGTTAAAGGCAATCCTCGGGTTTTCGGGAAGCCCGGGAGGGGGCAGATAACGGTTGCATGCGACTTGCCAGGCAAGAGAGTAACGGCGTCAACGCCCGTCGGGGGGCGAATCCAGGTAGAAGGACCGGTTGATGTCCTTTTTATTCACGGTCGCTACTCGGTGGGAATCGACGCCTCCGGTACGATCAACGCTACTATTTCACCCTTGCCTACAAAACTTTGGACCATCGATCCGCGGCTCGCACTATCCGCACGCGTTAATAGGGCTGTCGCTCACGCTGGACTTCTCGGCGACAAAGACGTCACAGGACTCGCCCAAGGTCAACTCGATAAAATAATTGGCGGCCTCACAAATACTGTGGCGGCCCACTTGGCCAACTATCTCAACCTCCGATCAGAAGTCGACCGTGTCTGGAAGTCGATCAATGGCCCGCACAAACTGGCAGACGATCCGCCGACCTGGCTGCGGATCACGCCGCGAAAGGCGGAGGCTGTCCCGGTCCGCTATACAACGGAATCTGTCGTGACCGGAATGGGACTTGACGCCGAGGGACAGGTGTTTATTCAACGTGATAAACCCGAAACACTGAATGCACCACTACCGGACCTCGACACGAAAGGTACCCCGTCTAATCGGGTCGATCTCGTCATTCCAATCGCCGTGTCGTACGAGGTCCTCAACACTCAACTTGCCGCAGCCTTGTCCACAAACCCGGTCGAACTTACCAGAAATACCTGGGTGCAGATTACCAATGCAACTCTTCAACCATACGGAGACGGTGTCCTACTAAAAGTCGCGTTTCACGGAAAGAAGGGACTTTTCAAGTCTGCCTCAGGATGGCTATACATTGTAGGGTTAACGCACTTTGATCCAGGTCAATCCGAGTTACGCTTGGATCAACTAAAATACACAACTGCAACTGACGACGTGCTGCTAAAAAGTGCCGAATGGATTGCACATTCCAAATTGCTCAATGCCATGCAGGAGCGGGCGGTTGTAAACCTAACAGCCGACATCGAGAGCGCCAGAGCCCAGGCCAATCAGGAGCTAGAGAAACTCGCGCACAACCTTCCGAAAGAAATCGGTGCAGAAGTAAAGATCGACACCCTCACGGTTCGCCGTCTTCAATTTACTCAAGAACGAGCATATGCGTTAGTGAGCGCAACCGGCACAATGTCGGTTCGCCTCGAGAAATGAGGACGTGTTCTGCCGTCACCGGTGCGCAGGGCAAAGACACAGCGCGGCAGTGAGCAGAAGAACCGGACGTTCTCCTCCTAAAGCTTGCTGTGGCGACTGGTACGTTACGCGGCATTCCACTTCGGCGGTGTCGGATCGAGTCGAGTCTCAGACCTCGATTAGGGCACGATCGATCGAATGAACGCAGCGACGACATTAACCGACCTATCGGAGACAGTCGAACAAGGCCCTACATGCCCTGGAAATGGCTGTTTTAGGGCCTTGGGCGCGCGTGAGGGATTGTTGAGGGCTATTCGGGCCGTTCGCGCTTGGGGGGCTAATTGCGTGCCATTTAGGCGTAGATCTGCCCCCGACCCTGCCCACAGCTCTTTTGGTGAGCCGATCTGCCGGCAGCTGGTGAAGCTCTATCTCGCCAACCGGAAGAGTGCCGATGAGGCGCTGGCATAGCGTTTGGCGGGATATTCGAGCTCCTAGGGCGGGCATGTGCTGCCGGGCGCCTGTAGCCGTTACAGATGGCGTCTGGACGCCGATGGAACGGTTCCATCTGACCTTTGCAACGCATAGGGAAGATGCCTGACCGGCTGTGCGTCTTATCCTTGGCACCTGATGCATTGATCGCTCTCGATCACGAACTTGAATCACTAAATAATTGGCATTTCGGTGTTATAGTAAGGTGAGAGAAGAAGAGCAGAATTGCCAACCCAATGAATTTGAAGGCCCGGCCGTTTCCGCTGCGTGCGAGAAAGGCGGGGCCTTTAGTTTTTTAGCGGCTTAGACTGTCGTTGATTAGTGAGCCATTGAGCTGCGTGTGACGCTCAGTTGACGTCCCGGCGCCGAGCCGGGGCGGTCTTGTCCTTTCATGACAGGACCGCCCCGGACGAGGGCGGTCCCTTGCGCTGGGAGGGTCGACAAGTGATCGCAATCGCAGGAAGCCCGAGAAGAGAGGCTTGCTCGCGCCAGTGGAACGACAGATTCCTCCAGTTTCTGCCGACCATTCGAGAGCAGGCCGAGTATGCGTTTCGTCGAGTACCTTTCGAAGCCCGCGAAGAGTTGGTTCAAGAGGCCGTCGCGATGGCCTACCGGATGTTCCACAGGTTGGCCACGAGAGGCAAAATGAATCTGGCTTACCCGACACCGCTGGCCAAATTTGCGATCCGAAACGTCCGAGCCGGCCGGCGAATCGGCTCACCGCGGAACAAACATGATGTGATTTCACGCAGTGTCCCCGCAAGGAACGGATTCGCAATAAAGCCTCTCGACCCATTCAATCCGCGGACTGGCCGGTGGCGCGAGGTTCTACTGGAGGACCGGACGGCATGCAGGAAGGATCGTATCAACGCAGGGGCCCGGAAGTGAGCCTTGCCAATGCGAAAGACGCGTACCTCGCTTTTCTGACTACGGAAGGGCGAGCAAAGGGAACGCGCACGCGCTACACGGGTGAATTGCGAACGTTGGTGGAGTTCTGCGCGGGTCAGAGAGTTACGCGGCTTTCAAAGGTGACGCCCGCAATCATGGACGCCTACCGAGCGGAGCGAAGGAAAGTGTGCCAGCTGCCAACGATCAACCACGAGTCGATGGTTATCAAGCAGTTCTTGCGTTGGTGCCAGAGCCGAGCGTTAATCACCGTGAATCCGCTGGCTAGCTACCGTGTTGCAAAGGTGATTCCGAGGAAGCGGCCAGCACCAACGCTCGAGGAAGTGCAGGCCGCCCTGGCGAACAGCCCGGCCTGGCTCCGGCGAATCCTAACCACCCTAGCTTTCGCCGGTATTCGAATCGGAGAACTGCGGCACCTACTCGTCGAAGACGTCGACCTTAAAGAGAATTGGATTCATGTCGAATCCCGGGAAGGTGCCGAGACAAAGACTAAACGCCCACGGAAGATCCCGATCCATCCAGTCCTTCGACAAATGCTTGTTGAGCACAGTTCGGGAGGACCTTGGTTTTTTACGGCCGCTCCAAGCACGGACTATCCAGAAGGTGGACACTGGATTTCGCCGAAAGGGATCAACGAAGAGTTTCAGAAAGTGGCCGAGGGACTTGGCTTGCCTGTCGGGCTAAAGGACAACGGCTACACGGTGCATTCGCTGCGGCACTTCTTCGAAACATTCTCGATCAACAGTCGGATCCCGCAGCGCGTTGTCGACACGTGGATGGGCCACCAAGGTGACCGGTCGATGGGCAGGGTGTATTACGAGCTGACCGATGATGAGTCGCAGAAATTCATGCAAGAGGTGCCGTTTTCGCTGGGCACGGACGCTAGGGATCCCGGGCGCCGGAATCAAACCCAAGAATGAAAGAGGTCAAACATGTGCTCCAAACGACACGGACGGGCGCGAAGGCGCGGCCGACGCTACAAGGTTGTTGTGATGATGGCCACGGTAATAGCGATGGTCGTCGGCTTCTCGAACCGCCCCGAGGCTGCCCTGGACAACCGGGGGGTACGAAAAGAGCCGAGGCTTGCAAGTGCATGCAATTTCGGCACTTGCAAGCCTCGGCTCTTTTGATGCGGAGAGAGGGGGATTCGAACCCCCGGTACCGGTTTCCCAGCACACGGCATTTCCAGTGCCGCACAATCGGCCGCTCTGTCATCTCTCCGGTGAGTGGTCAAGCAACCACTTCTGAGGTCCCAAGCCGCGGCTCGCGAAAATGATTGGCCGCGGCGCGCTCAGGCTTCTTTTTTCTTTTCCTCCTTTTTCTTTTTCTCTTTGGGCTCGGCGGATTTTTCCTTCTTGCCCCCTCCGCCCGCCTTGGCCGCGACCTTGGGCTGCTTGCCTTTCTTGGGTTCGCTCTTTTCCGCGGCGGCGGCCGCGATTTTTTCCACCTTGCGTTTCGCCGCGTCCTCGTCCCGGGTCTTGATGGCTTCCGCCGCCTTGAGACGATTGCGAATCGTATTGTACGTGGCGTTGAGATGCCGCCACTTGGCGTTCTTGCGGCGGTCGGCGGCCGAAATGCCGCCGCTCTCGAGGGCTCGCGCGCAGGCAGTCAGGTCTTCTTTGGCGCGGCCCAACTGCCGCGAAAGAGTGGCTTCATTCAGTGACATGTGCGATGATCATTCTCTGGAGTGACAGCGTCGGGACAAAGCGGCCGCGGCGTGCGACCTCTGGGCGAATCGACCGTTGTCTCAGCTCTGGACCTCGAATCGCAAGCCGAGGATCGAGGCCGCGATTGCCGGCCCGACCTCGCTAGAATCCAGCCTGCCTGCAGACGGTTTCCTCCGGCCAATTCCGTGCCCAATTTTGGCAGGTTCGTACGGAATCTTCAACGCCTCTTGAGCGGCGGTTTAAGTCGATTTTCCTACAGTCGAAATCGCACAGTCGAGGTGGTCCTGCATGAACGATACGGGCGTCGTCGCGGCGTTTACCGGCGTTCGCAAGCCGTTTCAATTGCGCGAGTTCCCCGTAACCGGGCCCGAGCCGGGAACGATTCTCGTCGAAGTGCGGATGGCCAACGTGTGCGGAAGCGACTTGCACGTTTGGCGGGGCGATTACGACGTTTCGCGCGGTCAGTCGGAGCCGTTTTGTCTGTCGATCGGTCACGAGATGGTGGGCCGGATCGCGGCACTCGGCGAAGGAGTCACGCACGACTGGGCCGATGAGCCACTGCGCGTGGGCGATCGCGTGGCATACCAATATTTCTGTCCGTGCGGTGAGTGCCGCAGCTGCCGCAAGGGGTCGACGCCCCGCTGCCGGCAAGGGCTTCGTTACCGGATGCCGCCGAGTGAACCGCCCCACTTCAATGCCGCCTACGGACAATATTATTACGTGCGCAAAGCCCAGGCCGTTTTCAAGGTGCCCGACAACGTGTCCGATGTGCTGGCCGGCCCGGCTAACTGTGCTTTGTCGCAGGTGATCGACGGGTTGGAGCGCGCGGGCGTCGGCCCCGGTGATACGCTGGTGATCCAGGGGGCCGGCGGACTCGGCATCAATGCGGTGGCCGTCGCCAAGGAACGAGGTGTCACACAGGTAATTATCATCGATGGAATCGAATCGCGGCTGGAATTGGCTCTCGAATTCGGTGCCGATGTAACGATCGACCTCAACGAATTCAAAACGCCCGAAGCTCGCATTACGCGCGTCCGCGAGCTGACCGGGGGCGAGGGTGCCGACGCAGTAATGGAGGTCGTCGGCTCGCCGGCGGTCGTCTCAGAAGGAATCGAAATGCTCGCGAGCGGAGGCGTGTATCTGGAGATCGGCAACATCAACCAAAAGCTCGCTTGTGAATTCAATCCCGCGTCAATCGTGCACGGGGGAAAAACCATCCTGGGGCTGATGTGGTATCGGCCGCAGAGCTTGCAGAAGGCGCTTGAGCTTTTGAGCACGCGAGCAGGCCGTTATCCCTTCCATAAGCTGCTCTCGCATCAATATCCGCTATCGGCAATCGACGAGGCATTTCGCGAACAAGACGCCGGCAGCGTGCATCGGGCGGCTTTGCTCCCCTGGGCTTAGAGGAACGCACGACATGGCGCGCTGCGAACAGGGCTACCTCTGCGATGTCTGCCGAGACGAGGTCCACGACATCACCGAGAGCGATTTGTATCTGCGGTTCGTGGTCGGAACCATCGACTCGACGGCCTTGCTGTCGACCCCCGAGCGGCACATCCGCTGCAATCCCGTCGACGCGCAGTTTATCGTCGATCCCGGATTTGAGCCCGTCGTGGTCGAAGGGCCGTTCGCCAAGCAGAACCTCGACGCTGCGGATGTACGCCTTCGGGAAGACTTGCTCACACGCGGCTGGCGGCGC
>DASZIA010000461.1:0-5959 GCA_035949535.1 Planctomycetaceae bacterium
TCCGGCCGTCGATTGCTCGTTCGGTTTTGAAAGTGTCGTCATCTCGGTACTTCCTTTCGTAAGCTTCGCGTGCCGTGCCTGTTTCGACATTACTGGGCGTATGAAGTGGACATCGCTCCACATTTGACGTTATGAGGCTGCGGCCCTTGTGAAGTTTGGTGGGCGCCTCTCAAGGAACGCCGTCAGGGCTTCCTTGGCATCCGCTGAGCGCACCCGCGGCGCGAACTCTTCGTTTTCGAGTCGCATCGCCTGTTCAATTTGTTCGCGAGAGGATTGACGCATCAGCCGTTTGCAGGCCCGAAGCGCGACGGCCGGCAGTTCTGCCAACTTCTGTGCCGTTTGAGTCGCCTTGGCGAACAGCGACTCGTCCGGGACGACGGCGGTCACAAGCCCCAGCTCAAGCGCTCGCTTCGCGTCGAACGGTATCGCGAGCAGGATCAATTCGGCCGCTCGGAGGTACCCTATGCGCGCAGGCAGCGACCAGCTGGTGCCGAATTCGGGAACTAGAGCCAGGTTAATGAATGGCATTTGGAACTTCGCGTTCTCTGCGGCGTAGACGAAGTCGCAATGCGTCAGCATTGTGGCGCCACCTCCCACGGCGGCACCCTGCACAGCCGCAATCAGTGGCTTGTCGAAGGCGAGGAAAGCCTTCATGAGGCGAGACTGGGGACTTTCGCCAGGCCCCGGTGGGTTCTTCAGGAAGTCCTCAACGTCGTTGCCGGCGCAGAACGCGTCCCCCGCCGCGTGCCAGAGCGCCGCCCGGATGCGATCGTCGCCTGCGGCTCCATTGAGCAGGTCCGCGAGGTCGAGATACATGGCCGACGTCATCGCGTTCTTCTTGGCTGGGCGGTTGAACTGAATTCGCAGAATGCCTTCGGAACGCTCTGTGATGATGTCACTCACCGTCCGTCTCCACTCAAGGCTGGTTGATTTGCTGGAAGCGACCGAGTCGCGGTCGCGGTCGAACGTGACTCGAGATGAGGTGTATCTTCGCAAGCCGGCGCGCGAGAATTCAGAATCAGGCGAGAACCGCGCTGCCCGGTGACGCCGGTCCAGACCCACTGCAAAAAGACAGCGACACGCAGATTGCGCTGGGCCAGAAACTGCAGGTGCACCGCCGCCCACACGAGCCACGCCAAGAGCCCGCTCAGTTGGACCTTGCCGCTCTGGAGCACGGCGAAACCCTTGCCCACCACCGCCATGTTTCCTTTGTCCCAGTAACGAAATGGCCGCAGCGGGGGCTGGCCGGCAATCCGACGGTGAATCAACTTCCCTACGTAGCGTCCTTGCTGCATCGCAACCTGCGCGACGCCCGGCAGAGGTTTTCCATCCTGCTCGAACGATGCGGTATCGCCGACGACAAAGACTTCGGGGTGTCCGGGCACAGACACGTCCTTGCCGACGCGCACTCGGCCGGCCCGATCCGTCTCAACGCCCAGCCATTTGCCCGCGGGCGATGGCGTGACACCCGCCGTCCAAATCACGGTCTTGGCCGCGATTCGTTCTCCGGCAACGACGACGCCCTGCTCGTCGATCTGGTCAACGCCATGTCCCAGCCTGACCTCCACTCCCAGATCTTCGAGCCGTTTCTTTGCCGCCGACGATAGGTTCTCCGAATAGGGACCGAGTACGCGGTTCGCCATATCGACCAGCACGATTCTGGCTGACGTCGGATCGATCCGGCGAAACTCAGACTTGAGCGTGGTTTGCACCAATACGGCGATTGCAGCAGCAAGCTCGACACCCGTGGGGCCGGCGCCGACCAGCACAAACGTCAGAAGATCTCGGTGATGACTGGGGTCTTCCTCCGCTTCGGCTTGTTCAAATGCATCCAGAATCTTGTTCTTGATCGCGACGGCATCGGGAAGACTCTTCAAGCCCGGGGCATACCTCTCAAATTCGTTGTGCCCGAAGTAACTGTGGCTCGCGCCAGTCGCCAGAACGAGATAGTCATAGGCAAGCGGCACACTTTGTCGATCTGCCGAGTCGACAAAGACGCGTCTCGCGTCCTTGTCCACGCCTTTCACCTCTCCCAGGACCACTGTCGTGTTTTTTTGGTTCCGCAAGATCCCACGCAGCGGTGAACCGATCTGCTCAGGCGTCAGCACGGATGTCGCGACCTGATACAAGAGAGGCTGAAACAGATGGTGGTTGGAGCGGTCGATCAGAAACACGCGCGCCGGCGTTTTTCGCAGCGCGTTCGCCGCCGCGAGGCCGCCGAATCCCCCACCGACGATCACGACAGTCGCAGTTCGCTCTGACACGCCAAATCCTCCCAATACATGATCTCGCGACACTTGCAGGTTTTGTGCCACGACGGCGGGCCCTGCAATTTTGCGGCGATGGAACCTCACTCGACCTCTTCGCCGGCTCGCCTGTCCAAGCGGATCCACTCGCGAACGTACGCCGGGCAATTTCGCAGCTCGATTCCGCTGTCTTCATTGAGCCGCAAGAAGCGTATGGCGGCCTGATTGACGAGCTTGATTTCACTCAAGTCCAGCACGATCGTCCGCGTCTCGTTTGCGATTTGAGCCTCGAGATCGTGCAAGTGCTCCGACTCGATGCGGCCGATAAGTCGCATCACGATGTTTTCGTCGTCGGACTCTTGGACGATTCTCAGAATCATTTCAGTCGCGTGATGCAACAAAGGTGCCGCGCCTTGGCGCACCGAGCGCTGAGCCGTTCTCGGTGTCTCGTTGGCGACTTCTCAGCAGTTGTCGAATTCTCGCCACGTCGGCGATCGAGCGACGCGGCACGCTTGTTGCGAACTTCCCCCGAATGATTCTCAGAACCGAAGTGGAGGATTAGCGATGGCGGACACCGCGCATTTGTGGGCCATCGGATATGACGAGACCAGCAGGGCTGGCGCCGTCCGCGACGAGGTCACTAAGCTCGCCTGGGGACTCGGTCAGGCGGGGAGGGACCTGATCCTGCTGGACGCTAGGGTCGTCGTGCGGCATTCCGATGGCTCGTTCACGCTCGATCGTGAGCCATTCCCAGGCATTGGGAACGTCTTGAGTTGTTCGGCTGCCGGCTTTCTCGCAGGTCTCGTGGTTGCCGCACCGTTGACAGGCGCGACAATCGGTGCTTTCGTCGGCGGGGCTGGCACCCTCGCATGGGCTGCCCAATCCGGGATCAGCGCCGAGTTTATTCAGGATGTTGAGAAGATAATGCGGCCCGGGACGTCCGCGCTCTTCGTGCTCGATGAAGTAGGGGACATGGACGTGATTCTGCACACAATCCGCGGGCTGGGCGGAACGGTGCTCAAGACCAACGTCGATCTGAAACGCGCGAAGCTGATCCAATCGACTCTAGCCGGCTAGCTCCATCTGCGGTCGTCACGAGCGCGCCGGATGTCGACTTTTCGACAATTGTCGGGTTTTCGGCAATTGTGCACCCCCACAGGCCCGATTAGTCTGACATACGTCGCCCGACAATAGCCATAAATCGTGGACGATGCATTCGGCCTGGTTGTTGCGTGACAGGAGGCCCTCGTGGATGGCCCTTCAGTGACCCAACCAGTTGATTCCGCTCCGCCAACTTCGACGGCGGGCGCTGCCCCCGCGCCGCCTGCGAACGCGTCGGCACCATCGGCAGAAATCCCCGGGAAGAAAATCGGGAAGCGGTTTTGGTCGATCGCGCTAGTATCCCTTCTTGTGGTCGTCGCCATTGCGTTTATCGCTCGATGGGCGATTGATCGAGCGACCTCTTCGATAACGGACGATGCGTTCATTGAGGCGCATATCGTTAACGTCGCACCCCAGTCGGTGTCGGGTCACTTAGTCCGTTACCTGGCCGAAGAAAATGACCGCGTCGAGCAGGGACAGCTGCTTGCTGAGATCGATCCTGTGCCCTATCGCGATCAGGTTGAGGTGGCGCGCAGCAAGCTAGACGGTGCGGAGGCGGAAGTGCGGCGTCAGCAAGCCGCGCTCGACCGGCTTAAGCAGGAAGTCCCAATTCAGATCGAGATTTCCCGGCGCTCGCACGCGGCCGCTCAGGCGGACCAGGCCCGCGCGAAGGAGGCTCTCAAACTTACGATCGACAGCGTTGAAAAAGGCGTCGATGAGGCCCAGGCCGGTTTGGCCGCGGCAAAGGCCGATCTCGTTTTGGCGGAGCAGGAGTACACAAGATTCTCAACCCTCTACAAGCAGGACGCGGTGCCTTTGCGACGCTCTCAAGAGGTGACGCGGTCCCGAGACGCTGCCGAGGCGCAGCGCCGCCTGGCGGCCGCGAAGCTCGCCAAGGCGGAGGCCGAGCGGACGCAAATCGAAGTCGCGAAACGGACATTGGAAGCTGCGGAAAAATCGACCCAGAAGGCGGCAAGTGGAGTTGACCTGGCCGAGACGGGCAACGCGCAGATCCGAGAGATGGAACTGCTTACCGCCCTCAAGAAGGAAAATGTCACGGAGGCGCGACGGGCTCTGACCTCGACCGAGGATCAGCTCAAGTACACGCAAATTCACGCTCCGTTTCCTGGAATCATCGTCAAGCGGTACCGTCACCTGGGCGATTTTGCTTCCGCCGGCGTCCCGATCCTCAGCATGTACAACCCTGACCTGATGTACGTCACCGCGAACTTGGAGGAGACGCGACTGCGGGGCGTGGCTCCCGGAAACGCGGTTGAGCTCGAAATCGACGCGTTCGCCGCGCCGTTCCGCGGCCGAGTGGTTTGGATCGACAAATCGACGGGAGCGCAGTTCGCGCTCATGCCGCGGAACGTCGTGTCAGGCGAATTCACAAAGGTCGTGCAGCGCGTGCCCGTGCGAATTCAGATCGAAAAGGATGACCGCTGGCCCAATCTGCGGGCGGGACTCTCCGTCCGAGCGATCATCAGCCACGGAGCGGGCGATCCGGAGTGGGCGACGCACGCCGCCAGTGAAATGTCGGACCTCGAAACTCGCTTTAACCGGGCTCAGAGTGACCGAATCCCGTCTGCTCCATCCGACGGGCAAAGATGAGTCAGCTCAAGACGATCACACCGCAGTCTCCCGCAGCGGCTCAGGGCCCCTCGACTCGAGAGGACAGGGCGCCCTGGCTCGCGGCGATCGCCGTCGTCCCGATCCTGCTCACGGTTTACCAGACGCTCGTTCTGACGGATGTCACGTCGGACGTAATCCGCAAGGGCATCGAGGGTGATCAGTACAGCATGATTTGGACGAACGTTTGCTGGGGGGTCGCGACCTTGTACGGGGTCTTCGCCGGCCTTTGGGCGATGCCCCGATACGGCGCACGGATCATGCTGCAAATCGGGCTTGTCTGGTTCGCGGTCGGCAACCTGCTTTGCGGCGCGGCCGTTGACGTCACCACTCTTTCGGCGGCCAAGCTCGTCGAAGGCATCGGGAAGGGTCTCGTGATCATCCTTTGTCGTTCGACTCTCTACCGGCACTTCGATCGCATGGTCATCGTGGCCATCGGTTTTTATGGCGTCGCCGCTTACGCCACGCGTCCGACGACGCCGCTGGTGACGGCCCTCATTAACGATGCCGCTTCTTGGCGGTGGATCTTCTGGATCAACGTCCCTTTCGCTCTCCTGACAATTCCACTGGTGCGACGGTTCCTCAAACCGGATCGGCCCCCGAAGCCGCTGCTGCTAAAAATCGACTGGTTGGCGGTCACGCTGCTGGCGGGCTGGGCGGTCAGTCTCGTGTTCTGCTTCGGCTGGTATCGCAAATGGGGTGGATGGGCATCGAATGAATTTACGACGACCGCCGTGCTTGCGCTGGTCTTGCCCGTTCTGCTTGTGATTCGCGTCGCCAGCGGAGTCGCAGCCGACGAACATCTTCGCAGAATCTTTCGTGTTCGCTCGTACGTGCTCGCCATGTGCGTTCGAATGCTGCTTTTGGTCCAACTTCTGGCGGTTCTGACGCTGGTCGCGGAATATCTGATCGAGCTACGCGATTACCCTCGCGAGGTGGCCGGCTGGATTCTCGCGCCGGCGACCGTCACGATGGCGATCTCG
>DASZIA010000462.1:0-19419 GCA_035949535.1 Planctomycetaceae bacterium
ACCAGGAGCGTGCCGACTCCCGTCGTCTCGTAGAGTCGCATGTTGTTGGCATACGAGCCGGAGAGCTCGATGTGATAGTTGACTGAAATTCGCGAGCATGCCAGTACCCGATACATCTGGGTGCCCCAAGCCGGGCCGCAATAAACCTTGCGGATGGGCGAGTCGGCCGCAAGCGAGTCGACTCCTTGGCCCCAGACCTGAATCGGCACCTCGCGACACAACCGTTCGAGCCAAGCTTGGCGGCCCGGGTGGTGCGCAGAAAGACTGCCGACAAAGGAGACGTCTACAGTCGGTGCGGGCGTCGGCCGGAGCGACTCTTGTAAGCGCGTGAGAACCGATGGATCGAACGCCAGACGAAATGGCTCGGCTCGCAGGCCCGCCGCGCGAAACCGCTCGACGAAGTTCGGCAGCGACGAGAGCATCAGATCGAAGGGACTCAGGTCGATGTCCTCCGCTAAGGGGGCGGCGATCTGGCCGACAAGCACTCGGTAGTGACTCCGTATCGACGCCCAGAACGTGGTTGGAAGGTCGGTCAGCGAATGGGTCAGCAAGACGTCAGGTCGGAAGTCCTCGATCTGCGCGCGCAAGATTGCGGCCATCCATTCGCTGCGATCGAGAACCAGCCACGGAACCACGCCTCGGCGCAGGACGACGCGTGGCAGAGGCCAGGAAGCGATCTTGACCCCGTGCTCCCGCGCCCAGGCTTCCTGCAGGAACCGGTTGTTGATGAAGACCTCGGCCGCCGTGTGCCCCAGCTCGGCCAGGTTGCGCGGGTAGAAGTCGGACACGCCAAACAGGCTGTCGATCCGCGCCTGCATCTGCTCTTGGTAGGAGGCCCGATCGAGCCCGCTCCCGGAATAGAGCTTGTCGAGAAAATCGGGATAGTCGGCGTTAACAATCAGAAACCGTGTCATCGCCGTGCACCGGCGTCGAGACGTACCTCCCGCACACAGCAGAGAGGCCCGAGGCGCGCGACCATCGGCGAATACCGGCGATAAATGCGGCCCGCATCGTGGTAGATGACATGGTCCGAGTCCAAGATCAGTACTCGGCCGTCGGATTCTGCACACGACTCGCTTTCGACGCCGCTGTTCTCATGTAACGTTCCGCACAGAGAGAGCGGCGCGTCGTGCGACGGATCTTCGCCGGTCATCAGAAAGTGAATGATGCGCCGGAGCTGCCGCAAAAGCTCAGTTGTTTCCCGCTCACCGATGTGCGGAGTCTGGGCGGCTCGGAGCCGCTCGACGTTCACGTCACAGACGTCCTTTCCCTGGATCAGGATCTGCTCGAGCGCAGCGGCTTCGCGGGGCATCTTGTATTTCGGCAGTCCGGCAAAGTTGCTCGCAGGAACGACGTCTGAGAAGTCGAGCGTGGCTCCGAAGATGCTGAGCGCGTACCAGCGAAATGCCCGTGCGATCTGCCCAATCGTGACTGGGCGCTCCAAAAGTTCGCGCAATTTTTCGAGGTACGCCGCCGGCGTCGGCGCCCACTCCAGAAAATCGTCTTCCGCAATCGCGGCGATTGCCCCATTAAAGGCCACCAGCACCGGCACGCCGAGCCGGGCCAGCTCCAGTCCGATCGTGCTCCAACTCGTCAGCGCGAGGTCGGCCGCTTCCCCCAGGTCGTAGCTCGAAACCGGATCCTGCGGCCAAACAAACCGACAATTCGGGAAAGGCTCGGAGAACGCTCGCTTCAACTTCGCCAGATGCTGCGAGACGACCGACTCGCGTTTGTTGGCGCCTTCGCGGGGGTGGATCCGCACGACGAGCTGCAGGTCGTCACTCTGGGCCACGTAACGCACGAGGGCGGTCAGCCAGTCGATCTGATCGCGAAACGGCTGCGGGCGATCAGGGATCTTGGTGTCGGTCGCGTTCATCACCATCTGCGACGCGAGCATTTCATCCAGGCTGCTCGTGTAGGCGACGAGCAGCCGACGCTCGGTCGAGAGACCCAGGCGGCTGCGCACGTCGGTTTGCTCGACGGTCTTACCCGGCGAATAGATAAACGAACCTGCCCCGCGCAGTCGCACGACTAAATCGTCACCCACTTCACGGACGACAGCCGGCTCGAGCGACAAATCGCGGCACGCCGGCCAGTGCGACAAGAGTCGGTAGGCGATCGGTTTGTAGACGTTCGACAAGGTCAGGTAGCGGCTCAAGTCGACGTTGCGATGTCCGGGGAATGCGAGGCAGTAGCAGGGTGCGACGTGCTTGCGCGCCGCGGCCCGCGCCCCCATCAGGAGCGAGTAGTCGTTCACGTGCACGACCCGGCTGACGCCGAACTCCGCACAGCATCGGTCGACCAGCAAGTAACTCAAGAGGCAGCTTCGCAGGTAGTGCCGCCAGCCCCCGCGGTCGCTGTCGGTCATTTCCGCGAAATCGGAGATCTTTCTCCCGAGGACGACGTCCATGAGGCTGAGCTTGCCGAATAGAACTCCGTCGAACTCGAAATTCGCCAGGTCTGCAGGCGCACCTGCCAGCGCCTGCTCGATCAGTTGCCGCATGGCTGGCGTGACGAGCGACCGCATGTCGACTGTCGGCAGCCCGTATTCGCCGAGCATCGACAGTGAGTTGTCGGCGCAACGCAAGCAGCTTTCCAGTTTTTGCTCGTCCGTGGCTTCGTACGGCAGCCCGTGCATGTCCATGACGGGGCACCGTTCGAACAACCGGTAGCAGCGGGCGAAGACGACCCGATGTCCGCGCTCCAGCAGCGTGCGGCCCACCACGGCGGCCTGGGCCAGCATCGGCGTGACGCCCGCATAAGGGACGAAAAAGAGTGTCGCCCCATTCAGCGCCTCCCGATCAGGCATCGCGGGGGGACGCTCCATCTGGCGAGCAATGGTTCGCCGGCGCAGCGCCCAGCCGACGTCATTTTTGGCCCGGCGTGCCCGGTCGCGGACGGCTCGTAACAGTCGGCGCATCGAGATTGAGAGGTGTCCCAAGCGAAGAAACGCGGTGGATCCCAGCTCTTCATCTTAGTAGACCAGCCAAGCGCCGTCGAATTGGACGACCGCATTCCTGTACCTAGGCGAGCGGCGGGTGTAAGCCCGCCGGTTCTCTTACCTTCACCGCCGAGCCTGGTCGGCGGAATCAAACCGAATCCACGAACACTGCGTGATCAGCTGGTTGAGCGAAGCGAACGAAATGTGGGCGTTGGTGGCGTGGCTGGGCGTGTCGTTCGCCGGAAATGTCGCCAGCGTGGCGTCCCCGACCAGGAACACGTTGAAGTCCTTGGAAAGATTCTCGTAGCCGGCGGTCGTTTTGCAAAAACACATGTCGGTCGCGTAGCCGGTCAAGAGCACGTGTCGCACGCCGAGGCGCTTGAGAAAATCGCGCAACGGCGGATAGCCATCCTCGTCGTAGTAGACGACGTCATTCGGGAAGACCTCGACGTCCTTGGTCACCGGAATTGGCAGGTCCCAAAAACCCGCGTTGTTGTAGCGAGCGCTCGCGTCCAGCCCTGGGAACTGCTGAAAATAGTCGCGCACCGGATGCTCATCCGAGAGTGCGATCACCGACGGCAACGCCTGGCCTTTGTAGTGGAAGCGATTGAGCACTTCGTTCAATTCGCGACGCCCTTGGGCTCGCTCTGCCGGAGTCGGAAGATGGCGGATGCTGCGATAGATCTTCGCCTGCACCGGATATTCATGTCCACGCAGACTGAAAAGCACCTGCGCGACATGGCCCCGCAGCCGCTTGAGCAGCGGGTCGATCACCGTCCGCGTGTGTCGGCCCGCGAGGTGATTTTTGCCGGGAGTGCAGAAGTCGCAGACACCGGCGGGTTCGGGGCTCCGCCAGCCTTGTCCGTCGTCAATGCCCCAGGGATGCACCATGATCGCAGCCGTATGATCGGCCCGAATCCGGTTCGGCATCTCGATGATGCCACGCGCGTTGTAGCTGAACCGCCAGGCCCGCACCGACAGATCGGCCCCCAGCTCGTCGACTAGCTCGGGCGCTTCGTACCGGGTCTTTTCGACCACCGGCTGCACAAACTCCGGGTAGTCGGCCAGCGGCGGACGGGCGTTCTCGATCGGCGTCAGTCGGTTGTGATAAACCCGCCTGCCCCTCGACTCCACCTGCTGTCGGGATCCGGAGGCGAAGGCGGCGTTTGTCTCTACCTGAGAAGCAGCCGGTGTGAACAGGCCGATCGCCCCACGAAAACCGATTTCAAGCCCGCCGGTCAGCAGCGAGACCCATAAGACAATCTCCATTGCCGCTGTAAAGACCGCGATTTTTTGACGTTTTGAGGACATCGCCTTGGACTCCGCGCGATCGTCGCTTGGATCAGAAATCGAACCCGCCGTGCTTTCCAGAATAAGTGATCCGATTCAGTTCTGGAACGTCGGGGACCTCATTCGGAGCGTGCGGCTGCTGGTCGACAATCGGGTGACTTCGACCGGGGCCACCGATATAGTGAACTTTCCGGGGTATCAACGGTGGGCGGCGAGTGAGAACGCCGTAGGTGCGTGACGATGCCGAAAATCGAAGCGGGGAAGACGCGGCTGGGGTGGATTGGCACGGGCGTAATGGGCTCGGCCATGGCCGGCCATTTGCTCAAGGCGGGCTTCGCGCTCACCGTCTCTAATCGCACGAAATCCAAAGCCGAACCACTTTTGGCGCAGGGCGCCAAGTGGGCCGACACGCCGAAATCCGTCGCGGCCGCGTCCGACGTCGTGTTTACGATTGTCGGCTTTCCGAGCGATGTCCGCGAGGTGATGCTGGGGGCGGAGGGGGCGCTTGCCGGTTCCAAGAGCGGCAACATCCTCGTCGACATGACCACCAGCGACCCGTCGCTGGCCGTCGAGATCGCCGAGGCCGCGAAACAAAAATCGGTTTCCAGCGTCGACGCTCCCGTGTCGGGAGGAGATGTTGGCGCGAAAAATGCGACGCTGTCAATCATGATCGGCGGTGACAAGGACGTCGTGGAAAGCCTGTCGCCCTGTTTCCAGGCAATGGGCAAAACGATCGTCTATCAGGGCGGACCCGGCTCCGGTCAGCACACCAAAATGGTCAACCAGATCCTGATCGCGACCAACATGATCGGAGTCTGCGAGGCACTGTTGTACGGGCACAAAGCGGGACTCGATCTGCCGACCGTTCTGCAGTCGGTGGGAAGCGGGGCGGCGGGCAGCTGGTCGCTCAACAATTTGGGCCCGCGGATCATGAACAACAATTTCGATCCGGGCTTTTTCGTCGAACACTTCATTAAAGACATGGGCATCGCACTGGCCGAGTCCCGTCGAATGGGACTGGCTCTGCCCGGCCTGGCCCTCGCTCACCAGCTGTATGTGGCCGTCAAAGCCCAGGGATACGGACGCCTCGGGACCCACGCGCTGGAACTCGCACTGGCGAAGCTCTCCGGCGTCAATTGGAAAGAACGCGATCATGGGAAGTAGAGGAGAACGCTTCGCCGGGCTCACCGTCGCCCTCGTGACGCCGTTCAAAAACGGTGCGGTCGATGAGATGGGGCTGCGCAAACTGGTCGACTTCCACGTCGAGAGCGGCACGGACTGCGTGAGCCCCGTCGGCACCACGGGCGAGAGCCCGACTCTTACTCACGACGAGCACGAGCGGGTGATCGCCATCGCTTGCGAACAGGCGGGCGGCCGGATCAAGGTCGTGGCGGGCACAGGCTCCAACAGCACGACTGAGGCCATTCGCCTGACGCGGTTCGCCAAGAAATCGGGGGCCGACGCCGCGCTGATGGTGGCCCCTTATTACAACAAGCCGACGCAGGAGGGCTTTTTCCGCCACTTTGAGGCGGTGGCCCAAGCCGTCGATCTGCCCATCGTGCTCTACAATATCCCTGGCCGCACCGCCAAAAACATCGAGCCGGAAACGATCGGCCGGATTGCCAAGATTCCGACCATCGTCGCCATTAAAGAGTCGACGGGATCGATGGATCAGGCTTCGCAAATCCTGGCGCTCACCGATCTCACGGTCCTCTCGGGCGACGACAGTCTTACGCTGCCTCTGATGGCGATCGGCGGACGGGGCGTTGTCTCTGTCGTCGGCAACATCATTCCTCGAGATGTGAAGAGCCTGATCACCGCCTTTCGCGCGGGGGATCTGACAGCGGCGCAGGAATGGCACCGCAAGCTCTTCCCGCTGTGCCGAGATATGCTGGGCCTGGCGACCAATCCCATTCCGATCAAGGCGGCAATGCAGATGCTGGGTCGCGACACGGGAGAGCTGCGCTTGCCGATGACGGCCCTGGACTCGGCCCAGATGTCCGCTCTCAAGAGGACTTTGGGCCAGTACGGACTGCTCTGAAACTCATTCGACCGACAACAAGGTGGCTTTGTGATCTTCGGTTTCAACAAAAAGAAAAGTGAACGGCACCAAGGAGGCGATGCAGAGGGCGATGAAGTCGACGACGTCGAGGACGTCGATTTCATCCTCTTTCAAGGCGCCTTGAACGGTAAGGAGGCTAATCTCAGCGCCAATGCTCGGCTGGCTCAAGCAGGCCTGATCCCCTCCAAAGAACTGATCACAGACGCCATTAGCCGCCGCTGCGAACAGATCCGCATTGAACCGAAGGGGGAGCGCGCGGTCGTGCAACTGATCATTGACGGCGTCGCCCACGCGGGGGGACGCCTTTCCAAGCCGCAAGGGCACGCCATCACGCAAATGATGAAGCTGCTTGCCGGCTTGGACGTCCAGCAGCGCCAACGCAGTCAGTCAGGCGGTCTGCGCGCGGAGCTGGCGGGAACGAAGTTTATCCTGCAGGTTCAGGCGGCACCGCTGCAAACCGGGGGCGAGCGCCTGGCCGTCAAGATTCGCAACCTCGCTTTGGCTCCCAAGTCACCGGAAGACGTCGGTTTCTCACGCCAGCTCAAAGATCGAATTCGCGAGTTGACGTCAGAGAAAAAGGGCATCTTCCTCGTCTGCGGAGGACCCGGATCGGGGGTCTCGACCACGACCTTTGGCGTGCTCCGCTGCCTCGATGCCTATCAGTACACGGTGTTCACGGTGGGCGACACTCAGGGTTGGGAGCTTCCCAACCTGACCAAGGGCGAACGAACCGACACGGAAAGCGTCGAGGTGCTCTTCGAACGGCTGATCCGCTCTGAGGCGGACATCATTTACGTCGATCCGCCGCGCAACGCCGAGACCGCTCGCCTCCTGCTCAAGTTCCAGAGCCGGTCGACCTTCATTTCCGAATTTGCGGCCGTCGATGCGGTCAACGGCATCGCGCAGTTCGCGAAGCTCGCAGGCGATGACCGTGCGGCGTCCGAAGGTCTCGTGGCAACAATGAGCCAACGGCTGATTCGCACGCTGTGCAAGGATTGCAGGCTCGCCTATCGGCCCAATCCTAAGATGCTCGCGAAGATCGGCCTTCCGCCAGAGACCAAGACTCTCTATCGGGCTCCTGTTACCGCCCAGCCTGATCCCGAAAAGCCCAAGGAACCTGTCGAGTCCGCGGACTGTGACACTTGCGGAGGTACGGGCTATCTGGGGCGAACGGCCATGTTCGAGCTCGTCGAAATGACCGAGGGGATGCGGCAGTTGGTCGCCGCCGGCAAGGGCCCCGCCGACTTGAAGGCCCTCGCTCGCAAAGAGAACAAGATCAGTCTCCAGCAGGAGGGGCTGAAGCTTGTCGTAGAAGGCAAAACCTCGCTGGAGGAACTGCAGCGAGTGTTTCAGCCCAAGAAGACGTAGGCCCCCGCCGCGCTCGACTTCGCAGGGGTCTTCTGGGTCTGCGCTGGAGACGACTGCGGTCTCTCAATCCCCCAAATTCCCCAGTCTTAACCCGATCCAAAGCCCGGTGCCGGAAAAGTTTCCCAAACCGGGTCAAATTTCGCCGATTGTGCCGTAGATTCCGGTCGTAGCGATCCGATCTATTCATAAGGCATGGGTGCCAATAACCCGTGCCCCGATTGCGTCGAATCAACGTCAGAAAGGAAGCGGCTCGCGTCGCGGCGGTGTGCGAAGCGTACCACCGCGACGTCTCGGGGAGGCCGAAAAACGGAGTCTTGCATGAAAGCCCTGAAGTTTGCGAATGCTTCGTGGCTGGGTCTCGGCGCAGCGGCCCTGATCACGGTCGTCGGCAGCGCGGGCTGTCAGACGACGGTCGGCGGACAGACTCTGCCCTCGGCCTACTACCTGCAAGATGACGTCCAGTACTTCCCTGCGGGGCCGCAAGACAAGCTCTTCAACGAGCGGCGCGCGCTTGAGCAGTACAAGGCAGGTCAGTTGGAGGAAACCGGTCCGGGCGTTGCCTCACCTCAGCCCGCGGGACCGGGAGGTGCCGCTCCGCCCCCCGCGAACCCGTAATAACGGTCGCATGACCGCGGAATCAATCCCCTCGCGAAACGTGGCGTTCATTCATCGAGTGGTTCGTTAGCAGTTTTGCGTGCGGCGGGCTGGTCTAAGTGATTGGCCTGCCTGTCGTCAGGGGGGACGCAGCCTTTCGCGGTCGAAGAGCTCCCGCGCTGCGCTTCACAGGCGCGGAATGGGGACTCCTCGACTCGCGAAAGGTTTTCGCGTTTCGCGAGGGACTTCCCACCAAGATTGCCCCGCGAGTTCCCGCTGTCTGTCGGCTTCGGCGGCCCGCCAAATCGCCCTACAGCCGCTTTGCCAGCCGCTTGGTGAGCCGTATCAAAGCCGGGCTGACGTCCGTGGGCTCGAGGTGAATGTTAAGCAGGCTGAAGCTTGCTTTGTTCTCGAGCGCCTCTTTCAGGGACCGAGCGAGATCCTCTTCGGTTCGGATCTCGAATCCCCGGCCACCACGGAAGAGCTCCGGCAACTTGTGATAATCCCAGAGCGGAATATCGTTGAAGGGGCCGTCCTCAAGGAACCGCTCCGTCGTGTATCCCTTGTTGTTGAGCACCATCACGATCGGGTTAAAACCGAGGTAGAGAGCCGTCGAAAGCTCCATGCACGTCATCTGAAACGCTCCGTCGCCGACGAGCAGGATCGGGCGGAGCTTGGGGTTGGCGACTTGCACGCCCACCGCCGCGGGCATGCCAAATCCCATCGACGTGTAGTAGGCCGGCGCCAGGAACTCGGTGCGTTGGTGGATCGTGAGATCCGATGCCGCAAAGAGCGCATCACCCACGTCGGCAACCACCACCATGTTGTCCCCCAGCACCTCATTGATCCGCTGGTAGAGTCGCTTCATGGTGATTTTCGTATCGCGCTTCGGCACAAACGGCTCGACTTCGAGCGACTTGTCTTGCACCGGGGCCTTGCGGCCTGGCTTGAGGTCCGCTTTCGCGAGCCGCTTGACGAAATCGGACAAGAGCACGTCGTGAAAGTGATGGTGCTGAATCCGCAGCTTTTCGCTCGTCACATAGACGCACTTGGCCGGATCGAGATTGGCCGTATAGATGCCCAAATTGATATCGGTCATGAACGTGCCCAAGAGGATGACGCAATCGCTTTCTTCGACGTAGCGGCGAACCGATTCTCGCCCCATGGCTCCCTCGTACACGCCCAAGTAGAGCGGGTGGCGCTCGCTGACGACTGACTTGCCCAAGAGGGTCGCGCACATTGGGATCTGGTTGCGCTCGGCCAGGCGGATCACTTCTTCCTGCAGGCCAAAGCGGTGGATCTCGACTCCCGCAATAATGACGGGACGCTCAGCCGCGTTGATCTGCCGCGCCGCGTCTTCAACCGCCTCTTTGAGCGCCTGTTTGTCGCTGACCGGCTTCTCTTCGGGCGGGTGATACGGGTAAAGTGCTCTGCTTTGCACGCGATCCCGGGGCAGCTCCAAATAGACGGGTCGCTTGTAGCGGTCGGCCGCCTCGAGGCAGCGGTCGATCTCGCGAAAGGCGGTGAGCGGGTCATCGAGCAGAGCCGAGGCCACCGTGATTTTTTCAAAGACCTCCCGCTGCGTGTTGAAATCACGCACCCGGTGGTGCAAAAGCGGATCGGAACGCCGTTCGTCGATCCCGGGAGCGCCGCTTATGACGATCACGGGCGATTTCTCGGCGTATGCCCCGGCGATCGAGTTGGCCAGGCTCAGGCCGCCGACGCAATAGGTCACGCAGACAGCCCCCATCCCGTTGACGCGGGCATAGCCGTCGGCCGCATAGCCGGCGCAGTCTTCTCGCCGAGTGCCGACTACGCGGATAGGGCTCTTTTCGAGCATTGCATAGAACTGCAGGACGAAATCGCCCGGAATGCCGAAGACGTCGCGAATACCATAGTCCTGCAGCCGCTGGATCAGGTATTCGCCGATCGTGGGGAATTTGCCGTTGGGTTTCGCCGGGCGCGGCGAGGTCGCGCGAGCAGGACGCGCTCCGTTACGGTGCTGCGGTTGATTCGAGCGCGCTTTCGATTCTCGTTCCCGCCGTCCTCGGACTGCCATTCTGATTCTCCCTGCTGACGTTCGCCGTGCGTCGAGCGGCTGCGTCGTGGAATCCGCCGCGAGAACTCTCGCAGAAAGGGCGGGGGCCGCCGCGATAGGACGATGCTGTCAGCCCTGAATTCTTCAATTTACCGCGCGCCAGGTCAATCAACTCGTGATCGCGCCTCGACGCACACCGAGGCGCCTTTGCGCAAGAGCGCGTCGACCACGCTCTGCACGCAGGCGGCGGGCATTCCCAGCCAGTACGCCAGATAGAGCACCAATCGCCCCATGCGATCGCAAACGGGCGAGCGGTCGTCCCGACGTTTGAGCAACGAATAGAGCCCATTTCGCGGCAGTTCGGGCACACAGTTGAGCACGCTTTGCACCCAGCCGAACGGGTTTTGTCGCAAAGAAAAATGGTGCTCTCGCTCGACCTGAAAACCGGTCGATTCAACGAGTTGCCGCAGTCCCGCCGACGGGAAGTGATACAAGTGGCGCGGCGGATCCAGATGAAACCAGCCGGCTCCGCAGCACTGGGCCTGCAGGCTGCTGTAATTCGGCACAGCCACGACCAGCCATCCGCCCGGTTTCAGGATGCGACGAATCTCGTCGAGCGTTCGACGGGGATCCGACAAGTGCTCGAGTACGTGCCAGACGATCACCTGGTCGAAGAATGCCGGTGGGTATTTGGCCTCCCAAAGATTTTTTCCGAAGCGGACCATTGCGCGTGGGTCGACACCTGTCGAAGCACACGGACTCATCTCGAAGCCATGGGCTTCAAATCCACGTCGGGCGAGCGCCGAAAGCAGCACGCCGCGCCCGCATCCGACGTCGAGCACGCGGGCTCCAGCTTGCAGCCCGCGCGATAACGCTCGGACGTGCCGCGCTCCCACGAGCCTCACCAGCCCCTCGATCAGCGGGACGAACTTTGCGCCGGTGACCCCGTAATAGCTGGCTGGGTAGAACCGCTCGATCAACTCGGGGCCGGGACGGGGATGCAATCGGCCCAACCCGCAGCTCGTGCAATCGACAATCCGCATTCGCGCAGCCGGCAGCGCGAACCGAACCTGGGCCCATTCGCCCCCGCACACCGGACACCCGTCGACGGCGACCAAATGACGTTCGGCAGGCTCGAGCTCCGCCACCGAGCATTCCAGGCTGAAGTCCAGTAGCTTCTGGTCCGCGGGATCCGAACCTCGCCGCAACTGTGCGACGACACTTTCGACGTCGATCTCGACACCCGGAGTCGCTGGCCGAAATGCGTCCGGGGGGCTTACTTTGGTGGTCGACTCGAGCGCCGTTGCCAGAGCCGAATCGCCAAATTCCGGAACAGAGGACGTCGGCAGCAGCAGGCCGTCCTGCGACCGCGTCATCGAATGGTCGTCGATGTTCATAGGCTTCCCTGGAAATGGAGTCCAAGGAAAACCTAGGTCACCGCCAATCAGGGCAGGCTGGGTTTCGCAGTTTTGCGCACTGCTGGCGGTCTATCCACTTTGCCAATTCAAAAGTTGGGCTCTGGCCGACCCCCGCAGGCCTAACATCCCCTCAATTCGGAAGATCCAGCATTTCCGGAAAATCTCCGAAAACCGCTAAAGTTTCCCGATTTTGAAGCCGATAAAGGGAGGAGAGGCAGGATGCCTTCACGTCAGGCCCATTCCCCTCGAGCCTAGTCAGGGACGATACCCATGAGACGGATCTTCTTGGCCGCCCTCGCTGCAGTCGCGATGCCGGCACTCGTCGGTTGCTGCTGCTGCCAGACCTACTACGATCCGATGGCTTGCGGCGGCTGTAACTCCGGTTGCTGCGGCGGCGGTTGTGGGTATGGCGGGTGCGGGGGAGGATGCGGTTACGGCGGTGGCTGCGGCAACTCTTGCTATAGCGGCGGCTGCGGAGGCTGCAATCCATGCGGAGGAGGCTGTAGTCCGTGCGGGAATCCGTGCGGCGACGGCTGCTGCGGTGCCGGCTATGGGTACGGCGGTGGTGGGTACGGCTGTGGCGGAAACGGCTGTGGCGGATACGGTGGCGGATGCGGATGCTGCATCCTCAGCCCGATCTGCTGTCTGATTCATCACATTCTCTGCCCCTGTGAATGGTTCAGTGGCTGCGGTCGCGGATGTGGTTATGGCTACGGCGGCTATGGCTCCGGTTACGGTGGCTGCGGCGGTCCTTGCGGCTTCAATGGCTGCTGCGATCCGTGCACTGTGTTTGATGGCGGTGGCTGCGGCGGTGGCTGTGGTGGCTGCGGCGGCGGTTGTTATGGTGGTTGTGGACAGCCGATGATGACATCGGGCTGTATGGGTGGCGGCTGTTCGAGCTGTGGCGCGGTTCCGGGACCGGGACCGGCCCCGAACGTCGCGCCGGGTGGCCCGGTGCAGGGTCCTGCTGGCCCCGCGTCATCCGCTCCTCCCACCACGATGTACAACCCGGCTCCCATGATGCAGCAGGTAATGCCCGCGACAATGATGGACGCCCGAAACACGATGGCCATGCCGGCCCGCTACTAAGGCGGGTCGAAATCGCAGATTCGTTCGGGCCAGCCATGCAAGCGGCCGGTTCGCAAATCACATCCGGTCTACAATACCGATCATGTTGATTCTTAAATTGGCAATGGTCGCGGGTGGCAATCGTCGCTCGCGGCCTTGCCTGTTTTCGGGGCCTCAGTGATGGTCGTCGCTCGCCCGGCGGTCATCGATCGCATTGCTCCCACCGCCCGGCCGGACACGCGAGTTGCCGGTTATCAAACCTGGCGAAACTTGCTCTTCCTGCACTGGCGGGTTTCGCCCGCCGAAGCGCGGGCGTCGGTCCCCGATTGGCTGAGCGTCGACACGTTTGACGGCAGCGCTTGGATTGGCCTGGTCCTGTTTTCCATGTCGGGCGTGCGCCCCTGGTGGTCGCCGCCCATCCCGGGCATCTCGGCTTTCCCCGAAACGAATGTGCGGACCTATGTCCATCTCGACGGCGGCGGGCCGGGCGTCTGGTTCTTGAGCCTCGACGCCGGCGGATCGTTCGGCGCGCGCATCGGGCGCTCTCGTTGGGGGCTTGCCTACCACCACTCGAAGATGCACGTCCGCCGCTCTGGGACGCAAATCCGCTACGAATCGGAACGGCTATGGCCGGGAAAAATGGGAGTCGGGGGCCGCGTCGAAACGGAAATTGGTGATGTTTTCAGCGGATTGCATCGCGGCGTCGATCCGGGGCATGCGGTTCCCGGGTCGCTGGAACATTTCCTCATCGAGCGCTACATCCTTTACACGCAGAGGGGCAATCATCTACTTCGCGGCCGCGTGCACCATGTCCCGTATCGGCTCCGCGAAGCCAAGGTGACCTTTGCCGAGCAGTCATTCTTAAGCGACCTCGGCCTGCACTGCGATCGGCCCCCCGATCACGTGGTGTTCTGCGAAGGCGTCTCGGTCGACGTGTTCGCTTTGCGGCCAGTGATCGGCGAAGTCTGACATCGCAGCGGTCGTCGCAGTATCATTGCGACTGCTTGCCCGCGGCCACGGCTCATTGCTTGCATTTCGAGGGCGCACCGAATCATGGGTACTGAGATCACTGGCGAGGCGAAGTATCGCCGCGCATCGTACCGGGTGAGTTTGCACCTCGACTCCAAAACGCTGACTCTGCGCGACGAGCTAAAGCTCTCGATCCCGCTGAAGGACGTCCGGCAAGCCGTCCCCAAAGATGGCCAGCTGACGATCGCGTGGAATGACGACAAAATCGTGCTGCGTGTTGGCCCTCAATCGGAGCGCTTAGCGAAAAAGATCCTCAGCCCACCGACTCTGCTCGAGAAACTGGGCATCAAGCCCAACTCCGCCGTGTCCATCGTCGGCATGGATGACAAGCCGTTCCTGGAAGATCTCCGACAGCGAGCGGGCTCGGTCACCAATGGCAGAGCCAAACCGCAATCCGACGTCATCATCGTCCGGGTCGACGGGCGAACGAACCTCGAGCGCCTCAAAACGCTGCGACGGTCGCTCAAGAGCGACGGCATGATTTGGGTGTTGTGGAGGAAGGGCTTAAAGGGCCCCAACGACGTGAAAGAGTCCGACGTCATGGCAGCCGCGAAAACGCACGGCCTGGTCGACGTGAAGGTGGCGTCATTCTCCGACGAATTGAGCGCGCTCAAGCTCGTAATCCCGGTTGCGCTGCGCTAAGGGGCGCTTGGAAATCCATGGGCCGGTAACAGCTCCTGCGGGTGCGATCTTAGAAAGTCGGACAACTGCGCGGCGTTGAAGACGCCGGTTGTCGCACCGGTCGCGCGGACACAACTCGCTCCCAAGGCGCTCCCCACGCGGACGCATTCGCCCACATCGCATCCCTCCAAGAGCGCGTGAATGTATCCGCCCGCGAACGCGTCACCGCTGCCCGTGCCGTCGACAAACTCGATCAAAAAAGGGGGCGCACGGAAAACGCCACTCGGACTGGCCACTAACGCTCCGCGATGGCCGCAGGTAATCACGACTGTCCGAGCGCCGGCTTCGCGAAACGCATGCGCCTGGCGCGCCGGGTCGGCATGCCCGGTGATGTCTCGCGCTTCGTCGTCGTTGGGCAAAAAGACGTCGGTCCAGGGCAACACGGGCTGGAGGAAAGGCCAGCAATCCTTCCCCTGAGGAACGACCACATCGAGAATTGTCTTTACGCCCAACTCGCGAGCGGCGCGGAACAGGGCCGCGATCCGCTCGGGTGTCGGGCGATCACTGAGCCCATAACCCCCCACGTAGACGGCGCGGGTTTGCTTAAGCAACTCGGGGGAAATCTCGTTGCCCTCGAGCCATGCGTTGGCCCCCGGAGCGTGAATGAAGCGACGATCTTCCCCCCGCACGTTGATGATCATCGAGGTGCTCGTGGCTTCGCCCGGCAAGCTGGCGATGTGACGAACGTCGACGCTCGCGGTGCTCAGTGCGTCGATCGCAAACCTCCCGAACGCGTCGTCCCCAACTCGTCCGACCACAGCAGCCTTTCGACTCAGACGAGCCAGGTCGACAGCCACATTCGCCGCGCACCCGCCGATGCTCAAGTGCGTGCGCGGTGTCAGGACCAGCTCACCGGCATGCGGAACGTGCGATATCGGCTCGCAGACGTGATCGGCGACCACGATCCCTAAGCACAAGCAATCAACGGGCACTTCTTTGGTCATGACAACGCTAACGTCGCCCGCGGACAACGTCGTGCGAGCCGAACCGCAAGAGTCGAGATGGGGAGTCCTTGGCGTGATCAGAGTCGATTATATCGCGCTCCCTTCCTGAGCGATCAATCGCCAAGCGTGGCGAATTGACCGTCACGCGATTGGCGAGGGCGCGCCATGTCGACAGCTCGATCGAGTCGCCGACGGCACTCAATCGCCTTCTTCCGACGTGTAGTCGATGTCAAACGTTTTGCGCCCATCCGCCCTAACTCCTTTGCCGCCAAGCAGTGCGGGCAATCCCTCACAACTTGAGGAATTTTCCGAAAAAATCACGCTCGTTCCTCTCGGTTCCGGGCTTCTTGGGTCGGTCGGTTAGCAAACTCAACGACTCAACAAACAAAACCGGGGGGATTGATCATGAAACACTCAAATCTGTTGGGAACGACCGCGGTTGTTGTCGCATTGACGCTTTTCTCGGCTGCGCCGAGCTTCGCCAAGGGGGGCGGCGGCCACGGCGGCGGGCATGGGGGACACGCTCACGGCGGTCACGGTCATGGGGGACACGGTCATGAGGGACACGGGGGGCACTCGCACGGAGCGGCGCATCATGGGGGCTTCGCTCACCATAACGGGGGCCATGGACACGCGGACCATCATTTCGGGGACTGATTCCACCAGGCGAATACCTGATGGGCCCGTACGAGGGCCACCATGTCCGCATCACGCGTCCGTTTTATTTCGGAGCCTACGAGGTGACGCGCGGTCAATTCGCGAGGTTCGTCGCTGCCTCTGGCTATGACACGGTGGCCGAAAAATCGCGGGGAGGACTGCGACTGGATAACAGCGCCCAACGCAGCAAGTGGGAGCCGCAAAAGAAATACACGTGGCGCGAGCCGGGGTTCGCGCAGGAGGATGAACATCCCGTCGTGCAGATCGCCTGGCACGATGCGATGGCGTTCTGCGACTGGCTCAGTCAAAAGGAAGGCAAAAGGTATCGGCTGCCGACCGAAGCCGAATGGGAGTATGCCTGCCGCGCGGGGACAACGGGCCGCTTCGGCCGTAGCAACGACCTCCAAGCCGTTACGCAATTCGGCAACGACGCCGCGGCCAAGGCCGTTTTTTCCCAATGGGATGACGGGGTGAAGACATCCGACGGTTACGTCTACACCAGTCCGGTCGGTCATTTTCGACCGAACAACCTCGGCCTGTACGACACGCTTGGGAACGCGGCCGAATGGTGCTCCGATTGGTACGCCGAATACGACAAGGGCGCCCCGAAAGACAATCCGACCGGCCCAGCCGTCGGCGATTCCCACGTCGGACGCGGCGGCGGCTTCGCGCACGTCTCGGGGACCCGGTACCGGTACTATGGAAATGACTCATTCCGACGGCCCGATTGGGGCTTTCGCATCGCGTGCGACATTTCCCCTGCGCCGACCGACGGGGCTTCGGCGGGCGTCAACTCGTCAAAGCAGCCTTGAACCACCCGATGCATGTCGCCGCCCCCCGGCCTGCGCGCTCGAGCGTGTCATTCATGGCCGTTGCTCGCCAATGGCGTTGCGCGCCACGTATTGAAAGACCAATTTCGGCGCCCGTCGCCGCACGATGGCAGCCGCCACTTCGGCCCGCAGGCGTCCGTTCGCGGCGGCCAGATGCTCTAAGACCTTGGCCGGGTCGAGAGCCGGATCGCTCGGCGAGGAAGTCACCAGCACCAGAAGCTGGGCCGCGTTCGGCGCCGGCCTGACCGCGACGACTTGCAAGGACTGCAGAAACTCGTCGGCACATTCGCCGCTGAGCACCAGGCTCAGCGTGTCGGCCACCTGGCTGCAGAGTTGCAACGTCTTCCGATGGACGGGATGCGGCTCCCGCAGCGGCCGCGTCTTCTTGAAGCGGCGAAAAAAAACTTTCGGGTCCAAGCCGTCGTCGGGATGGACGTCGCCGCAAAGCGATTCGAGTTGCCTGCGTGAAGGCTTTTTTCGACCCATGGAAATGAACGAACCAGTCAATGCGCGGCGAAAAGACGAAGAACCGCTTACTTCCGTGCGAGGCTCCTTAAGAGTCGGCAACGGCGGCGCATAGTGGGAGCGTCCGCGATCAGTTGACAGAAAGAGCCCGCCCGAGTGGGCCAAGAACGAGCTTAGCCGACAGCGGTGCGCTGGCTCGCCAGAACACGAATCGCAAAAAACGATTGCATTGTATGCCTCCTGCGTACGAAAGTGGGGCGCCGGGGTGTCTGCGCCAGCGCTAAGCGCTGCGCGACAGTCGCCGCCGGCACTAAGGACACCGACTCGCGTCCAGCGGTTCGCAGATCTTTCATGCGGCAGGTGAGAGACTCATCACCTGGCCCGGATCTTTTCTTCCAGCACCGCCGTCAATTTTTTGAAGTCGTCGCGCATGCGAAGGGGGTCGAGGTCTATGTCCTTTTTCATGTGGGTCGCGTCCTTGTAACCGGCTCCGATGGCTTGCTTGAGCAAGGCCATCGCACGGTTGGCCTCCTCGTCGGCCGAGCGATTGGCGCCAGGAGACTTGTCGGCCGCGCGAAGCGCTGAAGCGGTTACGGAGCGGAAGCAGGCGGCCGTGTACAAGCTGTCGGAATCGGTGCGGTTGAGCTTTTCCCACATCTCGGCGGTCTGGCGGCAACCGGCGGCATCCTTTGCCTTTTGGAAAATCCGCAGGCGCGCGTTGTACGCGCTGAAGAGGACGCTCGAATCGACATTCTTCCCAGCGGCGAGGCGGAGACACTCGTCGATCATCGGCGACGCTTCCTGGCTGCGATTGGCCGCCACCAGGCTTTCGGCCAATTCCGACATGGTAATCAGCGTGTCGGGATGGTCGGCGCCCAGCTTGGCCCTCCGCAGCCCGAACGTTTCCTCACGGAGCTTGAGTGCGTCGTCATCACGGCCCAGGGCGGCATAGCTGTCCGCCACGTTGTTCATGCTCGACAGCGTCTCGGGGTGGTCGGGGCCGAGCTTCGCTTTGCGCTGCGCCAGGTTCTCCTGGCGGATCTTGAGGGCCTCCGCATGTCGGCCGAGTGCTTCATAGCTGTCGCCCAAGGCGCTCATGCTGAACAGCGTGGAGGGATGGTCGGGGCCGAGTTTGGCTCGGCGCAGCGTGAGCGCCCCCTCACGGAGCTTGAGGGCCTCGTCATTGCGCCCGGCCATCGAAAGGCTGCTGGCCAGGTTGCCCATGGCCCGCAGCGTGTCGGGGTGGTCAGGTCCGAGTTTGGATTTGTAGAGCGCGAACGCCTCCTCGCGAAGTTTGAGCGCCTCGTCATATCGGCTCAGCGCGAAATACGCATTGCCCAGATTGTTCATCGCCATCAACGTGTCGGGATGCGTGGGCCCCTCCGCCGTCTTGAATCTTGCCAGAGTCTCTTCCCGCAGCTTGAGCGCGTCGTCGTGCCGGCCGGCGTCGCCGTAGCTCAGCGCGAGATTGTTCATGCTGGCAATCGTGTCCGGGTTGTCCGGACCAAGCTTCGCCCGGCGCAAAGCGAGCGTTTCCTCGCGAAGCCTGAGGGCCTCGTTGACGCGACCGAGGACGGCATAGCTGCTGGCCAGATTGTGCATCGCTTGCAGCGTCAACGGGTCGTCGGACCCCAAAACTCGCGTGTAGATGGCGCGGGCCGCGTCCTCTTGCTCGGCGGCCTTCTGTGCCTCGCCCAGGAAATAGAACGACTTCCCAAGCGTCAGCCGCAACCGGGCCTCGAGCAGCGGCTGGCTGGGGAAGCTTTGAGTCACATAAGGCACTGCGGACTCGATCGCCTTTTGGAGCGTGACCTCGCGTCCCAGACCCCCTTCTTGTCCCGCCGGCCGCGCGGCCGCAAAGACCTTGTCCTCGACGAAGCCCAGCGCTGCCTTGGTCTCCGCCTCGCGAGCCGTAGCGTCCTCAGCGGCAGCGAGCGCCGCCGCTTCGGCGCGCCGAGCCCGCAGCGCCTGCCACGTCGAAACCGCGATGCCGGCCAACAACGCGGCGGCGACCACAGTTCCCGTCAGCACAGC
>DASZIA010000463.1:0-3298 GCA_035949535.1 Planctomycetaceae bacterium
TTTTTCCATATGGCAGAGAGGGCGTCGGCGAAGCGGTCGGCGTGGACAGCGAGGCTCCCCAAGTTCGTGTCGAAGACAAATTTGACCTTTACACCCTCAAGGCCATGAACCTGAATGGCAAACTCGTTTCTAATCTGCCGAACCTCTTTTTCAATTTCTCGCAAGAGTCGACTTGCGTCTACGATGACCTGGGGAGGAAGAAGCTGGCTCTTAGACTGGGCCAATGCCATCGTCAGGATGTTTTTCGTATGAGTCAAACCGACAACAACCTGCAGAGGATCGTTCGGAGAAGGGGTTTTTCCCGTTTCAACCTTTCCCGGGGAGGCCTGTGGAAAGCCAAGCTGCTTTTTCTTTCCGAACATTCCCAGACAAAGTAGGTCATTTGTGCCTTAATGTACACCAGACTTTCTCTGATAGCGGTCATCAGAGACCGCCCGTTTTGTGAGGCCTGCCGCGAGGACCTTCCTCGATTGCCTTCCCTCGATTCAAAGCACCTTTAAGGCCCGTATCTCCTGCAAAAACAGATCGCCCGCCAGAAGGCCGCCACCCGCAACATTCGAATACACGGATTTCGGTCTTGCCAATTGCGAGTTTCCGACGTGAGCAGAATTTTCGGATCATGAGGATGCGGGGCAATTGATACCCTCTCGTACCGTCATGGGTGCGTCGCATCACGAATCGGCCACGTAAATTCAAAGACGGCGCCGCGGGGCGCATTTGCTTTCGCCCCTCAGCCGTCCTCCGTGAGCTTCGATAATCGAACGGCTGATCGTGAGACCCAGGGACAGGTCAAGGAACAGGTCAGATAAGCGGGGAAAGTGAAAGAAGACGAGTTTGAAATGGGCATCGAGGTTCAAACCATCAAGTCTGGAGACAGGCGAAGGTTTTGAGGGAGGCCTTGACGTTGTAGAAGTGCGATTCAACAGAGGACTGATCGTTCGGCCTCAGCTGAACCGTGGCCGGCAGTCTGCCCTCCGACATTTGACCTGTCCCTACTCGCAATTATGTCCCTACTCGCAATTAAAAATCGGGGGTACCTGAACCCGTTGACATGGACGCGGCCGCCACCGAACCTCACCTGCACATCGAATGAAAAGAAAGTGAATTTATGGCAGACGTAGCGGACGTGTCGGGGCTCGAGTTGCGGTCGAAGATCACGTCGGGCGGAGAGCTCGAATTGTGGCTCGAAGACGTGACGACGCCCGAACTGGCAGCGGACGAGGTTGTCATTCGCGTCGAAGCGTCGCCGATCAATCCTTCGGATCTCGGAGTGTTGCTGGGCCCCGCCGACTTATCGACCATTCGATCCGGTGGAACCAGCGATCGGCCCACCGCGACGGCATCCATTCCGCGGTCGCGGATGGCGGGGGTGGCGGGCCGGCTGGATGAGTCGATGCTGGTCGGCAACGAAGGCGCGGGCGTCGTGGTCAAGGCCGGCGCTGACCTGCAGGCGCTGATCGGGCGGACGCTCGCGACGCGTACCCTTGGCATGTACGCCCAGTATCGGGTTGCTAAGGCCTCCGAGTGCATGGTTTTGCCCGAAGGGACCACGCCGAAGGAGGGCGCGTCCGCCTTCATCAACCCGCTGACTGCGTTAGGCATGGTCGAGGCCATGCGCCGCGAGGGCCACACCGCGCTGGTCCATACCGCCGCCGCATCGAACCTCGGCCAGATGCTCAACCGGGTCTGTCTCGCCGATGGGATCGCGCTCGTGAACGTCGTCCGCAACACGAAGCAGACCGGCATCCTCCGCGAGATCGGCGCGAAGTACGTGCTCGACAGCACGACCCCCACCTTCGTTAGCGAGCTCACCGACGCGCTGGCCGAAACGGGGGCGACGCTGGCGTTCGACGCGGTCGGCGGCGGGACGCTGGCCGCGACTATCCTGTCGAGCATGGAGAAGGCCGCCGGCCGCAAGGCGACGACTTACAACCGCTATGGCTCGCCCATCCACAAGCAGGTCTACATCTATGGCATCCTCGATACCGGGCCGACGGAGATCGATCGCAGTTTCGGCATGGCCTGGGGCGTCGGGGGTTGGCTGCTGACCTGGTTCATGCAGAAGATCGGCCCACAGGACGCGCAGCGGCTGCGTGACCGGGTTGCGGCCGAGCTGACAACGACATTCGCCAGCCACTATACGGCAGAGATATCGCTGGCCCACGCATTGTCGCCCGACGTGATTGCGGCTTATAGCAAACGTGCGACGGGCGAGAAGTACCTGATCACCCCTAACAAGAGCGTCGCCTAAGGGTTTTCCCGCGCTGCCGCCGGCGCAGCTTCTCCGTCGGTCACAGCGCGGACTTCGTAGGTCTCGCTCAACAAGCGCTCGACGTAATGGCGCACGTCTGAGTTGTCGTCTAAAAGCAGAATCCGCCCGCACGAGCGGCGCGTTGATTCGGGAGCGGACTTCGTCGACGGGGGATGCGGACGACGCGTCCGGCAGCCAGCCCATCTTGCCACTTCCAGTCCTTGCAGCCAATGTCAATTGCAGTTAGACGTAGATCGGAAGCGGGCCCCTCTCCTTCGGAGCCTACGTTAGACCACAATCGACGCTCGTCATAGCGCCCCATAAAACAGGATTCGAAGAGACGGCAACTCGGACCGCGGCCCTCTGTTGCCGACCCACGACGCCATCTGCTCAGGGCCGTGCTCGCCTTCGTGCGAGAGGCAAGATCGTTGCCGGGTGTGCTGCGGATCGCCTTGCTCGGCTCGCTGGCGACCGACAAGCCAGTGCCGAAGGACGCCGACGTGCTCGTCACCATCGACCCCGCCATGGACCTCTCTTTTCTTGCCCGCTTCGGCCGACGCCTCAAGGGCACAGCGCAAACGATCAATCTGGGCGCCGACATCTTCCTTGGCGATGGATCGGACCACTACCTTGGGCGCATCTGCCACTACCGAGAGTGTCATGCACGCGTGGCCTGCCGGGCACTCCACTGCGGCCAACGGCAACATCTGAACGACGATCTCCAGATCGTGACGTTGAGCCCCGCACTTATCAGCGCTCCACCCATCGATCTGTGGCCGCGCGTCGTCAGGCGCTGTGCCATCCCGCCCGATACCGAGGCGCTACTGGCGGAGTTGGAGAACGATGAGACGCTCCGCGATAGTTGCCACGCGGCAGCTCACGCAAATTGATGTGGCAAGGAACGCGCTGCAAGCGGCGGTTACAGAGCTGGTCTCAGACTTGGGGCACTAGGCGGGCGCAGGAAAGCGCTGCCCGTGTTTCTTCGCTATTTCAAGCACACGCTGGATTTCTTCCCCTGAGACATTTGCGCGGGCAGACTGATTCTCA
>DASZIA010000464.1:0-18005 GCA_035949535.1 Planctomycetaceae bacterium
GCTTTTTCGTTCAAATGTGATCCCGCTCCTCCCGTCACCAATCAATCGCTTCTTAAGCATAAAACCGTGTGCCACGGCGACGATCCCTAACGGATTACTCGCCGCGGCACACGCATCGGTCAATTCTGGCAGTTTCCAACATGGAGGTTGGATATGGCTGCTCGGCTACGGGCAACCACGGCGACTGGTCCGAGTCGCTCCGGGCGCGTTTGCCTGGGACTGGGCCCGTATCTTCGACTGAGCCCGTCCTTCGGACTCGGCCTGTGTCTTTTGGCCGCCGTCGCGCCGGGATGTGCGAGCAGCAACTCCAGCGTGTCCGCCAGCCTGAGGCCGGCGACGCCGACCTTCATGCTCTCGGATCAGGAGAAGGCAGAGCGGAATCTCAAGGATCCGGCCGCGCTGCATCTCGCGTACGGCCATTTCGAGGAGAAGGTGGGCCAATCGGTGGAGGCCCGCAAGTCGTACGAGAAAGCGCTTGCTGAAAATCCCCATTCGATCGAGGCGGTGCTCGGAATGGCCCGGTTGGACCAGCTTGCCGACAAGCCGCAGGAGGCCGAAGCCGGCTTTCAGCGGGCCTTGAGAATGAAGCCGGGAGACCCCGCCGTGCTGGCAGCCTCCGGACAGTTCTATGCCTCGCAGAAACGCTGGCCCGAAGCGCTGCGGGATCTGAACGCGGCCATTGCCGCTGCTCCCAAGGTTCCCGCCTACAAACATTTCCTGGCCATTGCCGAGATTCGGGCCGGCGATATCAACGCCGGTCTGGCCGTGTTCAATCAAATTGTAGGACCAGAAAAGGCGCACTATAACGTGGCCTTCCTGCTGTCCCAAGAAGGCAAGCCAGAGGCTGCCGCCGCACAGTGCCAGGCCGCCCTCTCGATCAATCCGAAGTTCGAGCCGGCTCGCGCCATGCTCGATCAGCTCCAGAGCCATCAGGTTGCCGGCGATTCGCGAGGCACAATCCGTCCCACGCAGGGCGGGCAAGTCCGACCTGCGAGTGCAGCCTCGTCGGGCAACGGCTTTGGCCCGGTTGCCGCCGGTTTCAATCAACCCTCCTCGGGCACCGCCCAAGGGTCGTGGCAGAGCGGTGCATCAGCGTCCAACGGCGCCGCCGCAGCGCACGCGACGGGGAGTTTCGATCCCGCGTTGCCGAAAGCGAGCGTTTCGGGCATCGCGCAATCGCCTGATTACTCGAGCGATCCGTGGGCAAGAGTCCCGGCCCCGCCGAAGTAGGTGATCAGCGCACCGCGGTGTCCCACGCGACTTCTTCGCGCAGCCGTTTCTTCAGGATCTTTCCGCCCGGGTTTCGCGGCAGCGGCTCTTTGCGGACGACCACGTACTCCGGAACTTTGAAATCGGCGATCCGCGTTTTGGTGAACGCTAGGAGATCGGCGACGTCGACGTGCGCGTTCGGCTTTGGCACGATCACCGCGCCGACTTTTTCGCCCATCATCTCATCCGGAACAGCCAGCACCGCCACCTCGAAGACGGCCGGATAGGCGATGAGCGCGTTTTCGACTTCGACACAGTAGACGTTCTCTCCGCCGCGATTGACCATGTCTTTCGCGCGATCGACAATCTGGACAAAGCCGTCCGAGTCGAGCCGCGCGAGATCGCCCGAGTGGAGCCAGCCCTGCGTGAAGGTCTCGGCCGTCGCTTCGGGTTTGTTCCAATAGCCTTTGACGACGTTCGGCCCGCGGATCAAAAGCTCGCCAATGCCCGGCTCGTAATGCGTTTCGTCGAGCTTCAAATCAACGACCGGCGCCGCAAAGCCGACGGTCTCGGGGCGCTTCGCGGAGTATTCGTGCGGCAAGAACGTCGCGACCGACGAGGTCTCGGTCAGTCCGAATCCATTGCCGACGCGGGCGTGGGGGAAAGCTTCCATGATGCGTCTCACCAGATCCGGCGGCGTCGGCGCTCCGCCGTAAGAAACCCGGTTGACGCCCGTCACGTCGATCTGCGCAAAGTTCGGCTGATTGAGTGCCAGCCAATAAATCGCCGGGACCGAGACGAGCGAATTGATCCGCTCTTCGCCGATCAGCCGCAGAAAGGTCTGGATGTCGAAGGTCGGCATGATCACAACGGCCCCGAGGGCCGCGCAGGTCGTCAACAACTGACTGTGGCAGCCGGTGACGTGAAAGAGGGGCACCGAGATGAGCGTCCGCACGCTGCCGTCAAAAGGGAGCGGCATCACGCGACGGCACGATTCGATGTTCGACAACAAATTCTCGTGCGTGGTCATCGCCCCTTTAGGGAAGCCGGTGGTGCCGCTCGTGTAGAAGATCGTGGCCACGTCGGTGGGCGTCGCGTCTTCAATCGCCAGCGGCGGGCCTTCGGGAAGCGGGCGACCGGACTCGAAGACGAACTTGCTCCCCGAGTCGTCGACGACGTATTTCGCCTCCGGCTCGCTGAACCGCGTGTTCACGGGGACGGGGATCGCTCCGGCGAGCTGAGCTCCATAAAAGGCCAGGCACCAATCGAGTCCGTTGCCCAGTCGAATCGCCACGCGATCGCCGCGCTCGACTCCCGCCTGCTTCAGCCCGCCGGCGATCCGAGTCGCGCGATTCCACAACTGGCGATACGTGACCCGCGGCCCGCCGACTTCGACGATCGCCTCGGATTGCGGCACTTTATCGACCGACGAACGAAACATCGTCGCCAAGGACGGCAAGCGTCCCTGGTACCGCTGGATTCCATCGGTGCCGCGAACGATTTCAGACTGATCGAACGGGTGAATCGTCATTTCGCTGTCCCCAGTGCGACCTGCATCTTGTGCCTCGCTGCCGCGTGGTTGCAAGCTACAATGAGCCCGGCGAGCCTGGGACGTAAGTCCCAGGATGCTTCTGAATTGCTGGGCGACGTTAAAGAACTAATGCACAGCACCCACCAGCTCACGCTGGCGGCTCGCCGGGACGCCCACGTTGAGAGAGGTCGAAAATGGCCCAGAAGCGGCGCGAACTTGTGTCCACGTTTGTGGCCGCCGATGCCACGGGTCGCAAGGTGCTCGTGCAGCATTATCGCGAGCTCGTCTTGCAAGCGGCCCCGGGCCAACCCGATCAGTGGATCCCGACGGGCGCGACCACTCTCGTCACCGAAGACGGTCGCGACGTGAAGCGAAAATCGAAGGGCGTGTACGAAATTGCGTCCGTGCGCGGGGCGTCGGTGCTCACCAGCAACGATCCCGAAGCGCCGTGACGCCTTGATTCGCCTCGAGCCGGAGCCCCATGTCTGCCTCCCCCAATTCTCCGACGCCCCAAAAAGTCGTGCTGATCACCGGAGCGTCGTCCGGAATCGGCCAGGCGTGCGCCGAACATCTGGGCCGCAACGGCTGGCGCGTGTTCGGAACGGGGCGCGGTGCGCCGTCGACGACAGCTGACGCTCCGTTCGAGATGCTGCAGATGGACGTCGATGACGAGAACTCGGTCCGGCAGGGTGTGGAGAGTCTCCTCGCACGGACGGGCCGGCTCGACGCCGTCGTCAACAATGCGGGCATTGCCATCATGGGAGCCGTCGAGGACACCTCGATCGAAGAAGCTAAGGCCCAATTGGAAACCAATTTCTTCGGCGTCCTGCGAGTCTGCCGGGCGACCCTGCCGGCATTACGCAAGAACGGCGGCGGGCACGTGGTCAACATCAGCTCGCTGGCCGGCATTATTGGACTGCCGTTCAGCGGCCTGTATAGCGCCAGCAAATTCGCCCTCGAAGGCGTGAGCGAAAGCCTGCGAATGGAGTGCCGCGCCTTCGGCATTCACGTGGTGCTCGTCGAGCCGGGCGACTTCCGCACCAGCATCACGTCTCGCCGCCGCATCGTTCAGGCAGCGGCGACGAACGACGCCTACCGCGAGGCCTTCGCCCGCTGCAAACAAAAACAAGAGTACGACGAAACGAACGCCCCTGGACCGGAAGCCGTCGCGCGGCTGGTCGGCCGGATCCTCTCCGACCCAAATCCCGGCACTCGCTACTCGGTCGGAATGTTGAGTCAGCGGATGGTCGTGCCGCTCAAACGTTTCTTGCCTCAGCGGTTGTTCGAGTGGGCCGCACGGCGGGCCTTTGGCATGTGACGAGGTGGAAGGGGCACGGTGGCACGGCGTCGCTTGGCTCGACGGCCGACCCAGACACACGCCCCGTTGTCCCGGTTCTTGCGACTCGGATACGATTATCTGGAGTCGACCAATCGAAACCCGCGAGAGTCACCATGCGTTCCTTTGTTTTGTCCGCCCTTGGTTTCGTCGTCATCGCTGTTACGCAGCAGGGCTCGATTCCGGCCGACGAGGGCGCATATCCGCGCGCGGATCTGCTCGTCGAGGCCAACCAGCTTGCGCAACCACAATTCGCGTCGGGATTCGTAATTCTTGACGCTCGACCGCGGGCGAAATACGAACACGGACATATCCCAAACGCCCACTGGGTCGACCACAACGCTTGGGCGACGGCCTTCGGCCACGGTGTCGATGCGCCGGGATGGAGTCAGCGCATTGGAGCGCTCGGACTTGGCGCGACGATGAAGGTAATCGTGTACGACGATATGTTCAGCAGGGACGCGGCCCGCCTCTGGTGGGTCCTTCGGTATTGGGGCGTCGACGATGTCCGGCTCCTCGACGGCGGTTGGAAAGCCTGGACGAGCGGCAGTTACCCGACCGAGACAAGCGAGGCAGCTGTCAGTCCGGTCGAGTTTGTCGCCAAAGTTCGCCCCGAGCGACTGGCGACCAAGGACCAGCTTCTCAAATCTATGGGCTCCGAAAAACTACAGATCGTCGACGCCCGCTCCGAGCGCGAGTTTTGCGGAATCGAAAAAATGCGAAACAAGCGGGCCGGTGCCATCCCCGGCGCCAAGAACCTCGATTGGGTCGATCTCATCGATAAACAAACTCAGCGCTTCAAGTCCGCGGTCGAGCTGCGGCAAGTCTTCGCCTCGGCCCACATCGCCCTCGATCGACCCACGGCGACGCATTGCCAGTCCGGCGGCCGGGCGTCGGTGATGGCGTTTGGGATGGAATTGATGGGAGCGAAGGACGTGAGCAACTATTACCCAAGTTGGGCCGAGTGGAGCAGCGATCCGAACGCTCCGGTGGTCGCGGGTCAACCCAGGTCGAAGTGATCATCTTGTAACGACGCGGCCGAGCACAGCTGCGTCATTGGGGCTGAACCATGTCGCCGAAACTCACCGAGGTCCATGCCGTTCGCATCATCTGCGACGTCGTTCTGAAGGACGATCTGCTGGTTCAGCTGAAAAAGCTCGGGGCGACCGGCTGGACCTGGTGGCTGGCTCACGGCAAGGGCGAACATCCGACGGAGCCCGGTCTTTTCTTCGACTTGCAGAGAATGTATGTCGAGGTCTGGTGTTCGGCCGACGTCGCCGACAAAATCATAGCGTACTGCAATTCCAGTCACTTCGCCGACATCGGCATGTCCGTGGGCGTCTCGCCTCTGTTCGTCTCGGCAGAGCAGGCCGCCGCACTCCGCAAACATTGAGGTTCCTCATGGCGTGCACCTTGCGTCCTTGGGTGGTTCGAATGGCAGCTCTGGTGACGGCAATTTGCTGCCTCACCGGTGATCTTCGCGCCGCCGATCCCAACGTGCCCCGTTTTCTCACCGGGCGGCAAGCGTCCCCGGGGGACGCCCATCCCCCCGACCGCTGGTCGGCCACGGAGAGCGTCGCTTGGAAGACCGACGTCGCCGGTCTGGGCTGGTCATCGCCGATCGTCTGGAACGGTCGGATCTACCTGACGACCTGCGTCAACACCTCTCCCGATCGTAAGCCGCGGAAGGGTCTCTACATGGAGGACCTCGACGCGACCAAGTATCCGAAAGAAATGAGCATCCATAGCTGGAAGACATTGTGCCTGGACCTGACGACCGGAAAGATCGTGTGGGAGAAGGTCGCGTCCGAAGGCATTCCCTCCAAGCCGCACCACATCAAGAACACGCTGGCTTCCGAAACGCCGACGACCGATGGCGAGCGGCTCTACGTTTTGTTCGGCAATCTGGGCCTGTTCTGCTACGATCTCGACGGCAAGCTGCTCTGGACCTCGCCCATTCCGGCTCGCGACACGCGCTACGGTTGGGGCACGTCGATGTCTCCCATCGTATACGGCGATCGCGTCTACTTTGCCGACGACAACGAAGTAAAGTCGTGCCTCTTCGCGCTCGACAAGCGGACCGGCAAACCGGTCTGGAAAGTTGATCGCAAAGAGAAGACCAACTATTCGACACCTTACATCTGGGAAAACCCGGATCGCACCGAGCTGGTCACTTCCGGCATCAACTGGGTGACGTCGTACGATCTCTCGGGCAATGAGCTGTGGAAGATCAAAGGCAAATCGATCCTTTCGATTCCGTCGCCGTTTGCGCGGGACGGTTTGCTGTACGTGACCTCGGGGCACGTGCTTTGGGGAAAACACCGCATCTACGCGATCCGTCCGGGTGCCAAAGGCGACATTTCACCGCCCGACGACGACAAGGATGAAAAGTCGACTGCGACACCAAATGACCCAATCGACGACAAAGCGATCGACCCGCATATCGCCTGGTATCGCAAGATCGGCCCCTACCACCCGACGCCGCTAATCGTCGGCGACAATCTCTATATGCTCTTCGACCGCGGCATCCTGATGTGCTTCGACGCCAAGACCGGCAAGCTGGTCTTCAACAAACAGCGCCTGGCGAAGGGCAACGCCTTCACCAGCTCACCCTGGAGCTATGGCGACAAGCTCTTCTGCCTGAACGAGGACGGCGTGACTTCGGTCGTGCAAACCGGCCCGGAGTTCAAAAGCCTGCACACCAACACGCTGGCCGAAGACGATATGTGCATGGCGACGCCGGTGATCGTCGGGGACAAGCTATTGATCCGCACATCGAAACGGCTCTATTGCGTGCAGAATCTGGCTAAGCGTGAGACCACCGCCAAGAACTAAAGCGGCTCGCGACTTCCATTAGGAATCAGAAGCACCATCGGGCTGACGCCCGACGCTCGCCCGGTTCCAGAGCCCGGCGAGCCGCTAGCGTAAGCCGGCGGGTGCTTATCGCGTCCTCAAAGACGACCGCACTGCTCGCAACTGGACTGGCAAGAAACGAGCGGAACGCTTGCTCCTCAACCAGAGCGAGAAGCCGGACTCGCGGCACTACGTCATCCTGGCGATGGCGTGGGCCGGTTGGCTGTTCGACTTTTACGACTTGATGCTGCTCTCGTTCCTGGTCGTGCCCATTCAGCGCGAGCTGGAAATTGCCGAAGACTCGATGTCTTTGGTGCTGGGCGCGAGCCTGGCCGCGACGGCCGTCGGCGGCTTGCTCTTCGGCTGGCTCGCCGACCGCTACGGCCGAAGGCCGGTGCTGTCGGCAACGATCTTGACGTACTCGATTGGGGCCTTCTGCTGCGGCTTGAGCCCCGATCTGTGGATGCTGCTCGTCTTCCGCGTGGTGACGGGATTGGGCGTCGGCGGCGAATGGGCCACCGGCCAGACTCTCGTCGGCGAAACCTTTCCCGCAAAGACGCGAGCGCGCTACGCCGCCCTGATGCAAACCGGAGCGCCGGCGGGCATCGCGCTCGCTACGCTCGTCGGCACATTCGCCGAGCCGCGCTTTGAGCAGGTTTTCGGCCACGCATGGGGCTGGAGGGTTTGCTTCTTCGTCTCGGTCTTACCGGCGCTCTTAGTGATTTTCATTCGCCGGTCGATGTCCGAGTCGGATGTTTGGCAGGAATGGCAACAGCATCCCGACCGCAGCGAATCGAGCGGCGACGAATTTCTGACGTTGCTGAAATCGGATCCCGTCAGCCGGCGCTTGTTCCTATTCTGTCTCGTGCTGGCTCTCACCGATATGTCGGCCTATTGGTTCACCTACATCTGGATGCCGAGCTACCTGCTCAAGCAGCTCAAGTTTTCGCTGACGACTTCCGGCGCTTGGATGCTAGTCACCCAGCTAGGCGGCGTGATCGGTTACGCGTCCTTCGGCGTGCTCGCCGATTGGAAGGGCCGCCGGATCGCGTACATGCTCTACTCCCTTTTGTGGGCGGTGGGTTTGTTTTCGGTCACGCTGCTCTGGGCACAAATCGCCGCCGTCCCGCAACTCGCGCTTTTTTGCATGTTTGTCATCGGACTGGGGACGGGAAACTTTTCCGGCTACGGCCCGATCTTCTCAGAGCTGTTCACGACCCGCGTGCGGAACACGGCGATGGGCACAGCCTTCAACCTGGCCCGCGGCGTGCAGTTCTTCACACCCATGATCATCACCTGGATGGCGACGCACGTCAGCAGCGGCGCCGAAGCAGACCTGGGCCTGGGCATTTCGATCGGCGCGTTCTTCGCACTCTTTACCGGCCTCTGGATCTGGACCCTGCCAGAAACCCGCGGCACCCAAATCCTCGCCGCCGAGGTCGTGCGGCCGAAGGAGTGACACCTCAGAAAAGGAAACCGGGCGTTCGTGTTAGCCGCCACAGGCGGCGACCGACAATAGCCCAGCGTTTGAACGCTGGGTGTTAGATCGCCAATTAACGCCTCCAAAGCCCCGCAAGGGGCGACAAAGTCTCTTCGATCGCGACGCTCAAATCGCGAAGGACTCTGTCCGCCCCTAACAGGGCTTGGAAATCACTTAGAAGCGTCTCTGAACCCAGCCATAAATGGCTGGGCTATTGTCAGTCGCCCCCTTCGGGGGCTTAGAGCGTTACTGAGCTTCTCGGCTCTAATCACCGTGTTCTCCGGGCTTCGCGATCAGCCGTTGCACCAGAATCATCGCCTGTTCGCGCGTGCTTAATTCGTCGTTGAGCTGCGCTTCGCGGACTGCGTCGAGGATCTCGCGGAATTGCTTGCCCGGTTGCAGCCCGAGCGAAATCAAGTCGTCGCCCGTGACGAGTGGCGGCGGATCGAGTTTCTCAGGCGGCGTGCGGTGGAGGAGTTCTTCGCAGTGCATCACACCGGAGAGATCGCCGTCGGCGGAGAGGCGGTCGACGCGGGCCAGTTCGAGCAAGTCGCGCGCGTCGGGATGGGACAATATTCGTTTCAATTGGGCGAGCGATTTTGTGGTCGATGCCAAGACGTCGGGCAGGTGGGCCAAGAGCCACTCGATCGTGTCGGTCTCCTGGTTGGAGAGCCGCAGCCGCTTGCAGGCGCCGTGCACCACGCTCGACGTGTTTCGCTTGGAACCTTGCGGGCCAGAAATATTCGGAACGCCGGCCAGCAGGGCTGCGGCCGCCACTTCGAATTTCGGGTCCTGCAGCAAACGCAGTCGGCGCAGCGCGGCTTCCCAGGCGACGCCGTCGCTTGCATCGAAAACCGGTTTCAGCTCGGGCAGAATTTCGAGCAAGAGATTGGTTTCATGGGCCAGCTCAATCGCCCGGCGGCGATGGGGGTCGACCAGCATCTTCTTCAGTTCCTGCGCGATCCGCTCGGCGCTGACCACGTGGATTTCTGGCGCCATCGCCCGCACAGCGTCGGCGGTTGCGGCGTCGAGCTGGAAATCGAGCGTCGCGGCAAATCGGACGGCCCGCAGCATTCGCAGCTTGTCTTCGGCCATGCGATCGGCGGGCCGGCCGATCGCTCGCACGACGGCGGCCGCCAAATCCTTCTCGCCGCCGACGTAGTCGTGCACTTGTTCGGAGATCGGATCGTAGAACATGCCGTTGATGGTGAAATCACGGCGCTGGGCATCCTCTTCGGGAGTCGCAAAGTCGACGTGCTCGGGACGGCGGCCGTCGAGGTACGGGCCTTCCGTCCGGAAGGTGGCCACTTCGACGTTGCCCGCCTGCTTGGGCCCCAGAACGATGATCACGCCGAAGCTCGCCCCAACCGCCAGCGTGCGACGGTGACCGAACAGTCCGCGGACTGCGTCGGGCCGGGCGTCAGTGGCGACGTCGTAGTCCTTGGGGACGCGGCCCATCAAAAAGTCGCGGACGCAGCCGCCGTTCCAGAGCGCTTGGAAGCCGGCTTCCTGCAGTCGGCGCACGACGTCGACGGCAAATTCCCGTTGGCGATCAGCACTCGACATGCGGACAACTCGCGATCGGCCGCGTCACCAGGCGGCAAAATGTTGCAATTGTCAGGTAAAACAGCCGACATTAGCATACGAGACGAAGCACTGGCCCGCAGCCGCCGCCCAAAGAATCGCAGATCGGAATTATTCGCGGCTCATCGCAACTGGGAATTCGACAATGATCGACTCGACCGATAACAAGCCCATCGACCCGCACTCGCCCCTTTCCAGCTTCGACGAATGGGAAGACGACCTGCTGCGACGTTATCCGAAGCCGGCTGGGCAGAGTGCGGTGGCCGAGAAAAAACCGGCGGCTTTCCGCGATCACGAAGGGTCGGTCCGGCCCAGCGTTCGCGAGTTTTATCGGCTGAATCACACCCATCAGTCGGTCGATTTCGTGCGGCAAAAAATGGCGGAGTATCTGCCGCTCGAGAAACGCCAGATGAGCGTGTGGGAGGCGATGGAGTACCTCAACCGGCTCACCGACGACAGCGATCCCGACACCGAGCTGCCGCAGATCGAGCATTCCTTGCAAACCCTGTTGGCGATTCGCGAGGCGGGGCACCCGCGCTGGTTTCAGCTGGTTGGCCTGATTCACGATCTGGGCAAAGTGCTGTGCCTGTTCGACGAGCCGCAGTGGGCCGTGGTGGGAGACACGTTTCCTGTCGGGTGTCAGTATTCGGAAACCATCGTCTTCCCCGAGCTCTTCGCCGCCAATCCCGACGCCAACGATCCCCAGTACCAGACCAAACTCGGGATTTACGAGGAAGGCTGCGGCCTCGACAACGTCCTGATGTCGTGGGGGCACGACGAGTACCTGTACCACGTGGTGAAGGAGTACGTCCCCGAGGAGGGGCTGTATATGATCCGATACCACTCGTTCTATCCGGGGCACCGCGAGGGGGCCTACGGCTACCTGATGAACGACCACGACCGCGAGATGTTTCGCTGGGTGAAGAAATTCAGCCCGTTCGATCTGTATTCCAAGAGCAGCGAGCGGCCCAACGTCAAAGAGCTGCAACCGTACTGCGAAGGGCTGATCGACGAGTTTCTGCCTCCGGTGCTGAATTGGTAGTCGGGGCCTAAAATCGTGGCGGCTGAACACGACGCCCGACTGACACCGGAAAATCGGGGCATGCTCTGGCGTCCGCGGCGGCCGTTCACGGTTCTGTTCTGCTGCCTGCTGGCGGCAACCCTCGTGCGGCCGCTCGTCGCCTACCACGACGTCGGACACGTGGTTTTTGCGTCGGTCATGTTGGTGTTCTTTCTGGCCGCGATTCGCGTTCTGTGTCATACGGCGTGGCAGCGGTGGGCGGCTTGCGTGTTGGGCTTGGCCTGGATTGCCGCGCGGATTCCCGAGCTGCTCCAAAAAGCTTCGGACGGGCCGCTGCAAGTGGTGGGTCGCTTGGCCGAGATCGCCTTCCTGGGGCTGATCGTGACGCTGTTGATCGCGGCCATTTTGCGCAAGCACACGGTGACGCTCGACAATATTCTGGGGGCGTTCGCGGGCTACCTGCTGATCGCGCTGATTTGGGGGATCGCCTACTCGCTGGTCGAATTGGCACACGCCGGTTCGTTCCACGTGCACGACGCACTGCAAGCGGAATTCCAATCGCCGGCGCGGCGCGACTGGCTGCTCAACTATTTCAGTTGCAGCACGCTGATGACCGTCGGCTACGGCGACATCACGCCGGTGCATCCGACCGCCCGCACGCTGGCGATGATCGAGGCGATGACAGGGCAGATTTATCTGGCCGTCCTCGTCGCAGTGCTCGTCGGCATCCGCGTCTCGCAACACTTCGTCCACCACCGCGAGGCAAAGTGAACCCATCGAATCGAGGGGGGGTGGCGGGTTGCACTAACCCACTGTGGAATCATTGCCGCGTTCAGTTTCCCAAGCCGACGACTTGTCGTCGGTCCTTCCTTCGAGCGCCGGATCCGACGGCCGGGTACCCGCGTCGCGGGTGCGTCTGGCTTGGGTAAAGTGTCGCTCAACTCAAATTCCGCCGCGCAATCTTCAAACACTGTCTAATGTCGAACTTGCGCTACTTGGCGAGGAATTTGGCGATCGGCTCTGCGTATTTTTCGGCGTCGCGCTCGCCCAGCTTCAAAAGCTCTTCGATGTAATCGCGGTGAAACAGAATCGTGCTGATCAGATCCTGTTCCTCGTCCTCTTGGGAGCCGAAGCGGCGCATGAAGTAGCGGATGGCCCGCGGCAGGCGTGCCTCGAAGTCGTTGGCCATCATGCCGATGTCTTCGGAGGGGCGGATGACGACGGTGTGGATTTCGCGCAGTCCGTCGCGATCCTGGGGCTGCAGCTTGGTCAGGAGCGTGTTGATCCGCTCAATCTGCAGCGCGTCCTGGTCGAGTTGGTCGAGAAACACCGCATCGTAGAGCGCACCGAGCACGACGGCCGGCGACGGAGGTCCCGCGCCCTTTTTCCTCAGTTTGCAGAACGGAGGCATCTCGTAGTGGGTCGAGATCACGAGCAGGCGATCGGCGCCCAGGTGCACGGCTGGCGAGAGCGGGGCGACGAGCCGAATGCCGCCGTCCCCATACCACTCGCGATCGATGGAAACGGGGGAAAACAGCAAGGGGAGCGCGGCCGAGGCCATGATGTGCTCGACCGTCATCCGGATGTTGAGCCCCTTGCGCAGCGGCCGTTCCCAGTCTTCGATGGCCTTGCCTTCGATGAACGTGACGGTCTCGCCCGTGTCGTAGTTGAGGGCCGTCAGCGCCACAGCCGAGAGCTCGCCCAACGCGATGTTTTTTGGAATTCCCGGGAGCGGCCCCCATTCGACGCCCAAATTCTGCATCAAGAAGGCCCGCAGGGGCCGCGTGTCGACCATGCTCTGGGCACGGGCAACTCCGGGCGGCAGACCGACCGACAAACGGAGGCCGATCCGCGTCACCCGCCAGATGACGGCCAGAGCATCGACGCGAAAGACATCGTCAAAGTCGAGCCTCCGCCAGAGACCGACCAGATCTTCGACTTTTCGCGTCCACGGCCCCACGTAGTTCGCCAGGTGAGCCACGTTGATCGCTCCGGCCGAGACCCCAGTCAAGAGCGGCGCGCGGAACTCCGGGAAACGAGCGCAAATTCCTCGCAGCACGCCGGCCTGGTAGGCGGCCCGCGCGCCGCCTCCCCCCAAGACAAGAGCAAGTTGCGGCTCTCGCGCGGCAGGAGCAGTCGTCATCTAGGTGCTCTTCCGTATGGAGACTTTGTACCTTGGGCAGTAAAGTCGTCTCGCCAGAAGGAAGACGGCAAAACCGCCGCCGGCCGGTCGTCGCATACTATAGGGACCCGCACGGATGCCGAGAACCATCATCCTGGCCGCGTCGTTGCCCGCTCCGCCCGAGCGGCTTTATGAAATGTACGTCGACGCGAAACTGCACGCGGAATTCACGGGTCTGCCGGTGGAGATCGAGCCGCGACCGGGCGGATCCTTTCGAGCATTTAACGGGGCCATTTGGGGCAACATTCTCGAGATGGTTCCGAACCGCCTGATCGTACAGCGTTGGCGTTCCAAGAATTTTCCGCAGGAGGCGATCGATTCGACGCTCGTGCTTTCGTTCTGGCCGGAGGGTGCGACCGGCCGCATCGAACTGGTCCACGCGAACGTGCCGGAAGAAGATTTCGCGGGCGTCAGCGAAGGCTGGTCGAAGTTTTATTGGAACCCCTGGCGGGCCTACCTCGAACGATGAGTGTCACCGACCCGGCGAGCGGCGGGTGTCAGCCCGCCGGTTCTTTTCTTCTTGTTGGTTCTATGAAATCAATCTCCCAAGTCTTCCAAACCCGCCGGCAGCACGAACTGTGCGGCTTTCTCGTCTACATCCTGGCCGACGGGCCGGCGGACGGACGCACTCCGGTCGCGTGTATCGCGTTCGAATCCGAACCCAACCTGCTGCGACCGGCGCTCCTGGTCGCCAACGCCGACGCGGGTGATTACGAGCTGACCGTGCTGCTCGACGTCTTCGGGTCGTTGCGAACGACCGATTTCGATCAGAACGGAGTGATCGGCGGCGTGCGCTGCGTGCTCGACCGCTACGAGCGAAAGTTCCTGCAAGTCACCGGCACGCCCGACCCCACGGTGTTTCGCGCGGAAGACCACAAGAAGTCGATGCACTTCGGCCGGTTGGAGTGAGTTGAACCGGGCTACTAACAACGAGGAAACTGGTACGCTATGAGAAAGCAACTGATCCTGGGCGCCATGACCGTGCTGGCAGTCGCCATCCAGCCTCCCGCAACGCCAAAGCGGCCCGTCACCGATACTTATCACGGCGTGACGGTGACGGACGATTACCGGTGGCTCCAGAGCTGGAACGATCCGGCAGTGCGCCAGTGGAGTGAGAAGGAGAACGCCTACGCTCGACAGTTCCTCGATCATCTGCCGAGCGTGCCGGCGCTCCGCCGCCGCGTCACTGAAATCATGGAGGCCAAGACGATCAGCTATGGAGGCGTGCAGTATCGCAAGGGCCGGTTGTTCGCCCTGAAGCGGCAGCCTCCGAAGCAGCAGCCGATGTTAATCGTGTTGCCGTCGGCCCAGGCGGTCGACCAGGCCCGCGTGCTGGTCGATCCTAACGCGATGGATGCAAAGGGCGGCACGATTATCGACTGGTTCGTGCCGTCGGCCGACGGGAAGCTGCTGGCCGTGTCGCTCTCGCACGGCGGAACAGAATCGGGCGATGTGCATGTGTTCGACGTGGCGACGGGCAAGCAGACGGGTGAGGTAATCCCGCGAGTCAACTCGGGGACTGCCGGCGGCGATTTGGCGTGGGTGCCCGATGGCAGCGGCTTCTTTTACACGCGCCATCCACACGCGGGCGAGCGGCCGCCCGCCGATCTCGATTTCTATCAGCAAATTTATTTCCACAAGCTGGGCACGCCCCCGGCGTCGGACCGATATGAACTCGGCCAGGGCTTTCCCCGCGTGGCCGAATCGCAGATCGAGATCGATGATCGCACGGGCTACGCCCTGGCGACCGTGCAATTCGGCGACGGCGGCGAATTCGAGCACTACCTCCGGCCGCCTACGGGACCTTGGAAGCAGATCTCGCACTTCAAGGACGGCATCATTCAGGTCGTCTTCGGCCCGAGCGACAGGTTGTATCTGGTTTCACGCAAGGGAGCCCCGCGCGGCCGCATCGAGAGCATTTCGCTCACTGATCCGGACATCAGCCGCGCCCAAGTCGTCGTCCCCGAGGGTCCCGACGCGATCGTGACCAGCTTTTCGGTGGGCCGAGCCAAGATCGTGCCGACGGCCGATCGGCTGTACGTCGAATATCAATTGGGCGGCCCGTCCGAGCTGCGGGTCTTCGACCTCGACGGCCATCCTCTGCCGCCTCCGCAGCAGTTGCCCGTCTCGTCGGTCTACGAGGTCGTCAAACTGGAAGGGAACGACGTCCTCTTCGGCAACACGTCCTATCTGGTGCCGCCGGGCTTTTACCATCTCCACGCAGCCGAGAATCGCGTGGAGAAGACCGCTCTGGCGACCGTCTCGCCGGTCAACTTTAGCGACATCGAGGTGACGCGCGAGTTCGCGACTTCGAAGGACGGCACCAAGGTGCCCGTCAACATTCTCTTCCCGAAAGGGACGAAGCTCGACGGGCTTAATCCCACGATCGCCTACGGCTATGGCGGGTTTGGCATCAGCATGACGCCGGCGTTCAGCGCGGTGCGGCACGTCTTGTTCGAGCACGGATTTGTGTTTGCCATCGCTAATATTCGTGGCGGCGCCGAATATGGCGAGGCCTGGCACCTGGCGGGCAATCTCACGCACAAGCAGAACGTATTCGACGATTTCGCGGCCGCGATCGAACACCTGATTGCCCGCCGCTACACATCGCCCGCCCATCTTGCGATCGAAGGAGGCAGCAACGGCGGCTTGTTGATGGGGGCGACGCTCACGCAGCACCCTGACCTGATGCGGTGCGTCGTCTCGCACGTCGGCATCTACGACATGCTGCGGACGGAGTTTTCACCCAACGGCGCATTCAACATCACCGAGTACGGCACCGTCAACAATCTTGCCCAGTTCCAGGCGCTATACGCCTATTCGCCCTATCACCGCGTCAAAGAGGGCACCAAGTATCCGGCCGCACTGTTTTTGACCGGCGCCAATGATCCGCGCGTCGACGCGATGCAGTCGCGCAAGTTCGTCGCCCGATTGCAGGCGGCCAACGCCTCCGGCGAACCGATCCTGTTGCGAACGAGTTCTGACACGGGTCACGGTCTCGATTCGCCCCTCTCTGCGCGGATCGCCGAGACCGTCGACGTCTACGCGTTTATCTTCGACCGACTGGGAGTGTTTGCGGGCAGCCGGTCTTAAGCTGCGCTTTTTGGAACGTGTGCCAGTGCTGAGACGCTTCGGCTGAGCAGTGCGCTTTCAGGACACTGCTGAGCGGACTCAGCAGTGGCACACAATCAAATTCCTCAGTCACGCGTGCTTGAGGATGTCGCGAACCACGCGGCACTTGGCTCCGTCGGTCAGCGTGCGGGACTGGCCGTTTGAAAAATAGGTCAGACGTTCGTGGTCGAGGCCGAAGAGGTGCAGAAGGGTGGCCTGATAGTCGTTGGGGCCGACCGGATTGACGACGGCGCGGTGGCCGACATCGTCCGTTTCTCCGTAAGCGAGGCCTGCCTTGAAGCCGCCGCCGGCCAGCCAGGCGCTGAAGCCCTGGCCGTTGTGGTCGCGGCCGGCGTGGATCGGGTCGCCCGCGTTTTGAATAACGGGCAGGCGGCCGATCTCGCCGCCCCAGTGGACGATCGTCGTATTCAACAGGCCGCGCTGCTTGAGGTCGATCACCAGGCCGGCAGCCGGCTTGTCGGTCTTCTTGCAGCAGGCGGGCAGGGCGGTTCGCAGCTCTGAGTGCAGGTCCCAAATTTGTCCGGCGATAAAGATTTGCACAAAGCGCACGCCCCGCTCGACGAGCCGGCGGGCGATCAAGAGGCGCGTGCCGTATTCGCGAGTCTCGTGCTGATCGAGTCCGTAGAGTTCGTGCGTGGCCTTGGTCTCCTTCGAGATATCGAGCGCCTCGGTCGCGGCCGACTGCATGCGAGCGGCCAACTCGTAGCTGGCGATGCGGGCTTCGAGGTCGGCCTCGCCGGGATGACGCTCGAGGTGCCGCTGGTTGAGCCGGGCCAGAAAGTCGAGATTTTCGCGCTGCAAATTTCCTTTGAGATGCGGCGGCGGATCGAGATTCAAAATCCGCGGCTCCTGAGCGCGGATGACCGTCGCCTGGAACAGAGGCGTCATCCACCCGTTCGACCAGTTGCGGACGCCGTCGACCGGCACGCCGCCCGGATCGGGCATGGCGACGTACGCGGGAAGATTCTGGCTCTCGGAGCCGAGCCCGTAGGTGAGCCAGGAACCAAACGCGGGACGTCCCGGCTGGGCCCGGCCCGTGTTGAGATACCAGATTGAGGCTTCGTGCCCGTTGATGTCGGTGTGCATCGAGCGGACGAGGCAAATATCGTCGACGATTTTGGCCGTGTGCGGCAACAGCTCGGAAAGCTCGGTGCCGCATTGGCCGTGCTTACGGAAGCGGAACGGGCTTCCCATCAGCTTTTTGCTGGCCGCGTTGACGAAGCTGTAATCGACCTGGCCGGCGTATTCGGTGCCGCTGAACTTTGTCAGGAGGGGCTTGGGATCGGTGAGATCCATATGGCTCGGCCCGCCGTGCATGAAGAGCGAGATCATGGCCCGGGCCTGCGGCGAATGGTGCGGGGCCTTGGGCTTGAGGTCGAACGTCGGTGGCTTTCGTGGCACAGTGGCCGGCGTGGCCAGCAGACGCTCTTCTTTGAGCAGCCAGGCCAGCGCCACGCTGCCAATGCCCATCGCATTGCGGGCCAAGAACTGCCGGCGGGTGGCCGGAGGAAACGTCTCGATCATTTTCAATATCCCGGCGAGCCGCTCCGCCACGGCGGATAAGCTGGCGAGTGCTTCATTTCTTCTGACAAAGCGACTTAGGCGAGCGGCGGGTAGTCAGCCCGCCGGTTCTTCTTTTCCTCAATCGCTATACAAAAACTCGTTGGAGCTAATCAG
>DASZIA010000465.1:0-4404 GCA_035949535.1 Planctomycetaceae bacterium
CTTTCCGGTGCCTGGGCCCCCGGCCTGGCCGGCGCATCCACACAGCCAAGGCCTGGTGCCGGCCCGGGAGGCGAGGGGAAGGGGGCTTGCCCATTCTGACAGCGCCGAATAGTCGTTAGGGCTCAAAGAGCCCAAAAGAACCGATTTGTCAGAATGAGCGTTGGAATCACAACAGCCGCAAACGACTTCCAAGCTGATGACGAGGGTTCGATTCCCTTCACCCGCTCCAAGCGTCTTCAATGACTTAGCCACGTTGTTCGCCGCCAACACTTCCACCTCAAACAGCGGCGCGCTTGATTTCGCGAGCGTCGTTGCGCCCTACCGTAGTCGGTTCAATCAGCAGCTCTCGAGCACGCTCAGCGGCAGCACAACCACTATCATCTGACGGTGCCCCACCAAAGAACCGCGGACGCTGGCTGCCGCACCAAGGCCCGTTCGATGTCGCGGCGGACTTTTTCTAGGGACCATCGAATGCTAGCGTGATGGCAAGGTGCTCGAAGTGAACATTCACGTCGAGGACCCCGGCGCCTTCACCATGCCCTGGGACGCCGTCCAGCGCTTCCGGCAATATGAGGCGGCGGTGGCGAAGGTTCCGGTCGAGCGCCTCGCGCAACTGGCAAGCGTACCCGAAGGCCCGCTCGTGGAGATGAGCTGCACCGACAATCCCAACTCGTACTTTGCGGGTACGAATGCTCTGCCAATACCGCAGGCGCTTGTGCCCGATTTCTGAGTAACTTCTCGATTGATCTTCGCGAAGCGATCGAGCAGCGCGTGAGAGCGCGGCCTTGACAGCTTTATGAACCGATCCATAATGAATATAAAGGCTTACTAAAATAAGGATGACGTGTTGGCGATCCGCGTAATCTACGTCGGAGGAGACACGCGATGCGTCCTGAGAATTTCGGACTTTGGCTTGGATCGGTGGCCATTGCCGGCCTATTTGGAACCGCTTCAGCCGCTCAACAAGCCCCGAAGAGTGGAACCGCGCCGTGCCTTGGCTTCGGTTGCGCCGTTGCGCCCGTCGCGGAGGAACCCACCAAGAGCGAGGCCAAGGCGCCGGACAAGCCTTACGACTGGAAGGTAAGTTTCGCACAATACCGCGTTGGCAAAGCGCCGCGGACAGCTGACGGCAAGCCAGACCTGCACGGTATATGGAGCCGCTCCATCCTCACGCCAATCGAGCGGCCGGGCAACGCCCCTGACAAGCTGGAATATGATTCATCAGTCCGGGCTGAGCTTGAGGATGCTGCGCAGCAAAGACAGTTCGACCTTCGTACGGAACCCACCAATACGCCGCCGGGTGAAAAAACGACGGATGCTTACAACACGTACTGGAGAGACGGTTATTGGTTCAAAGTGCCGATGACAAGTCTTCGTACGTCACAGGTCGTCGATCCACCGAACGGGCGGTTGCCTCCGCTGACGCCTGCCGCCAGGGCACAACGGAACCGTGCCGACACCTTGTTAAATCGTCCGGCTACCGGACCGGAAGACCGGCCTCCTTCGAGCCGGTGCGTCAGGCCTATCGGGGTCGGTCCGGCGTTTACCGGTTCAGGTCCCGGCGGGCAAGAATCCACCTTGGAGATTATTCAGAGCCCCCGAATGGTGGTTGTTCGTGTGGAAGCGCTTCGATCGCAGTTGATCTATCTCGACGGACGTCCACGCCCCCCTGCGAGCGTTCATCTGGAGACGGGGGCCGCGCGAGGGCACTGGGATGGCGATACACTCGTCGTCGAATACACGAATTTTGCGGCGGATGCTGACGGTACTGCGAGGAAGCGTCTAACCGAGCGCTGGAAGCGCCTGGATGACACACATTTGCTTTACGGATTCACGATGGACGATCCAGGAACGCGGACGAAGCCGTATAGCGTAGAATTCGTCATGTGGCGGCTGACGGATCAGGAACAACTCGTGGAGTACGCGTGCCACGAAGGCAACGTCAATCTCGAGTTCACGTTATCCGGCGCACGGGCCAAGGAGCGGGAAGAGGACGAACAGCAAGAGAAGTAGCCGCCAAGTGATCCGGCGAGGATTGGCATGGAGGCCAAAGCCATGAAAGATCGAAACGCTTCAATGTCTATGCTTATCGCGACGGCAATGATTCCGCTGGCCCTACCGGCGAGCGCGCATCACTCGTTTGCGGCCGAATACGATGCGAATAAGCCCGTGACGCTGACGGGATCCGTGAGCAAGATGGCGTGGATCAATCCTCATTCATGGATCTATATTGATGTCAAAACGCCGGACGGAAACGTCGAGAGTTGGGCCGTCGAGGCGGGACCTCCAGGTACCTTGATAAGGGCGGGATTCACGAAGGAATCCTTGGCTGCTGGCACTGTGATCGTCGTGAACGGCTACCGCGCAAAAGACGGCGCTTTGCGCGCGAATGGACGCGATATTACGTTGCCGGATGGGCGATTGCTCTTCGTCGGCGGATCGAGCCCGGACGCACCAAAGGACTTTCCCGTGACCAAGAAGTGAGGACGTGCGAATAAGAGCGAATATGGTCGCGGCGTGTGAATTATCGAAGAGGCACAGCATGGCTGATCGCATTCGCATCGGTCGTCGGACGAGCCTCTTGGCGGCCTTTGCGATCGCAACATGTGGCTTGGCGACATCGCCTTGGGCTCTCCAGGCCGCTCAGGAGGGATCGGCCGTAACCTTCAGCACCAACGATTTGGGCATGGAGTTCGTTTCGGTTCCCGCCGGGCAGTTCCCAATGGGGTGCTCTGAAGGTGCAAAGCCAGTGGAATGCAGCGCGGACGAAAAGCCGCGACACACCGTGCAAATCACCAAGGCTTTCGAAATCGGCAAGACGGAAGTGACCCAAAAGCAGTGGCAAGCGGTGATGGGCTCGAATCCAAGTCGCTACAAGGGCGACACCCTTCCCGTCGAACAAGTCAGCTTTCAGGATGTGCAGGCTTTCCTCAGCAAACTGAACGCGCGCAACGACGGATTCCTCTATCGGCTGCCGACCGAAGCCGAGTGGGAATATGCGGCGAGGGCCGGCACTGCGGACCAGTTTGCCGGCGCGAACGTTGCGAACTCGCTGGGCCGGCGTTCGCCGGCGGACGATTGGGCCTGGTATAACGTCGAGAAGACGCAACCCGTGGCAAATAAGAAGCCCAATGCGTGGGGCCTCTACGATATGCGCGGGAATGTGGCGGAATGGGTGCAGGATTGGTATGACTCCAAGTATTATGCGAAGAGTCCGATGCCAGATCCAAAGGGGCCCGACAGCGGTGATGGGGGGCGGGGAGTGCGCGGTGGGACCTTCCACGACGATGGGCCCTGGCTGACGCGAGTATCACTTCGCATGCATTTTCCGGAGGATTACCGACACTTTGACCTTGGTTTTCGGGTGGCACGTGAGAAACGCTAGGATTCATTGGGGAATCGGAGTGAACACGCTGATCGTCGTGAGTTCGCTTGGCATGGTTATTTGCTTTACGGCCAGCGCGCTGGGGCAGGCCGGGGCGCCCAGCCAAAGGGTTCACATTCCTGGTATCCCGGACGGAACCTCGATTTACCTCAAGTCGATCAATCGCGGGGATAACTTCGTTTCAATCGGTTGTGTGTCAAAATCCCCTAATGGGGAATTCCGTATTACGGACTGGAGAGGTGGCGAGCGGCCATCCGTAGCCGGAGCGCCTCCGTTTGCGGCGACGGCGCCACTTGTGTTTCGGCTTGAAGGGGATCAGGAAATGCTGAATTTCCAGGTTGGCCATGAAGTGCAGATCGCTGGGCCGATCGTGGAAAAAAAAGCCGACGCGTCTCGCCCCCCGGGGATGAAGGTGGAATCGATTTTGTACCTTGCCCGAACCTGCTGGAAAAGGGGAACTAACGAACCCGCCAACGAACCCGCCAAGCCGAAACCATGATGAGCTGGTGCTCGATTCGAATGGAGGATCTGAATGCGAGCTTCCGATAAGTCCATAGCCATCATGGCTATCCTCGCGGTGATCATGCAGGCGATCATCGCGTCCCTGGCATTTGCGCAGAAGGCGCCGGCGCGGCCGGTGGCCGCTGCCGCTGCAGCAAAATACAGAGCCCCGCGAACCGCCGATGGCAAGCCGGACCTGAGCGGCATCTGGCAGGCCATGAACACCGCCGAATGGGATATCCAGGCCCATGATGCGAAGGCAGGACCGCTAGTCGTAATGGGGGCTTTGGGCGGAATTCCCGCCGGCCTTGGGGTCGTTGAAGACGGACCGCTCCCATACCGACCCGAGGCGCTTGCCAAGAAGAAGGAAAATGAGACGAATTGGCTCGCTCTCGATCCGGTTATCAAATGCTTCCTGCCCGGCCTGCCGCGCGCGACCTACATGCCGTTTCCGTTTCAAATCGTGCAATCGCCGCAATACGTGTCGTTCTCCTACGAATTTGCCTTCGCCTCACGCG
>DASZIA010000466.1:0-5833 GCA_035949535.1 Planctomycetaceae bacterium
ACGAAAATGCCGGGGAAGATGAACAGCACCAGCGGGAAGATCATCTTCACAGCCGTTTGCGCGGCGCGTTCTTCGGCAATCTGGCGGCGTTTGACGCGCATGCTGTCGGATTGCACGCGAAGCGCCTGGGCGATCGAGGAGCCGAACTTGTCGGCCTGAATCAGGATGGCGGCCAGAGCCCGCATGTCGTCGACGCCGGTTCGCACGCCCAGGTCGTGCAAGACCTCGCGTCGCGGCCGTCCCATTTGGAGCTGCTTGTTGGCCATGTTGAATTCGGACGTCAGCTCGGGGGCCGAATCGACCAGCTCGTCGCAAACGCGGCGCATGCCCGCGTCGAGACCCAAGCCGGCTTCGACGCAGACGACCAGCAGGTCGAGCGTGTCGGGCAGTTGCAGGAAGATCTTCTCCTGCCGTCCGCGCTTGATGAACGCCAAAAACAGCTCGGGGAGATAGAAGCCCAAGCCGGCTCCGACGACGATCGAAGTCCAGCCTTTTTGAGTCAGACCCCAGGAAACGAGGCCGAAGCCGCCCCCCAGCATGGCGCCGCCGACCATCATCGCGAACTTGATCGCGAGGAACATCTGGGGTGCGCCAGGCGCGTTGTAGCCGGCGTTGGCCATGCGACGTTTGAGTTCACTTTGCTCGAGCTCGGTCTTCGGCTGCAGGGCCTTCGACAGGGCCGGGGCTGCCATTTCGACGACCGCACCCATTCCCGTCTTACCCGACCCGCCTTCCCGGTTGCGCAGGGTGGGGTCGCGCAGCTCTTCGAGCCGCTCGGTGGCTCGGGACGAGCGCGACGAGAACAGATTGATCAGCGCCCAAACGCCAATCGTAAAGGCGCCGAATACGGCCCAAGGCAGAAGATTTGTTAAATTCATGGGAGATCCGTCCTCCGGCCGCAGCCGTTCGATCTTGCCGTCAGATCTTGATGTTGACGATTTTCTTGATGGTAATTGCACCGAGGATCTGCAGGACGACCGCGACGGCGATCATCTTGCGACCTAATTCCTCGGTGAACAGAAGCATGATGTACGTGGGGTTCAGGTAATACACGGCGAAGAACAGGGCGATCGGCAAGGCCATCAGGACGACGCCGCTGATTCGGCCTTCTCCCGTGAGGGCTTGCACCTGGCCCATGATCTTGAAGCGTTCGCGAATGATGTAGCCGATCTTGTCGAGGATTTCGGCCATGTCGCCGCCGGCCTGCTTTTGGATCGCGACCGCGGTGACGAAGAACTTGAGGTCCATATTCGGCATGCGCACGAGGATGTTCTTGAGCGACTGCTCGATCGGCACGCCCAGGTTCTGTTCTTCGTACGCCTGGCCGAACTCGGTCGAAATCGGGGCCGGCATTTCCTCGACGACGACATGCAATCCGGACGACAAGCTGTGTCCCGACCGCAGGGCGCGGGCGATGAGCTCCAGAGCGTCGGGAAGTTGCTTGCCGAATTTCTTGAACCGTCGTTTCCGCCGCCACAACAGCCAGATCAAAGGCAGCGTGCTGCCCATTACGGCTCCGGCCGGAAGCAGCGGCAGCGGGGCGTGCGTGATGGCCATGCCGGCAAATCCCATGGCCGCGCAGACCCCCATGATTCCGAAGAAAACTTCGGGCCGGACGGGGCAGTCGGCTTGCTGGAAGAGCCGGCTCATCCCCTCGAGGCGCCTGAGCAGGCCGTTGAGCACGCCGGCCATGCCGGCCTTTCCTTCGCGGAAAAGCTCTTCCTTGACGATGCCTTCCGACTCGATGTCTTTCTTGCGGCCGGTCATCACGGCCAGGCGGTCCTCCGCCTTGGACGAGTTGAACGCGCCCATCAGGATGGCGACGCCGATGATCAGCATCGTGGCGCCCAAGAACGCGGCAAGTGAAATAATCATCGGATTCATGACGAAAGTTCCACACTTAGTGTGCAGTCAGTGGCCGACATTGGTGACGGCCCATTCCGTGTTCAAATTTCCCGTCCGGGACCGGCGAGACCTTTCGCGTTTAGCGTCCGAGTTGACGTGCGGCGAACAAGTTGGCCGGAAGCCGCACGCCGGCCGATTCCAAGCGAGGCATGAAGGAGGGACGCACGCCGGTCGCCGTAAAGTGCCCAAAGGCGCGGCCCGTTTCGTCGATGCCGTCCTGCACGAACAGGAAAATGTCCTGCATGATCACGGTGTCCTGCTCCATGTTGAGCACTTCCGTGATATGCGTGACTTTTCTCGGCCCACCCTGCAAGCGGTTGGCCTGAATGATCAAATCGACGGCCGAGGCGAACTGGTGACGCAGGGCCTTCAATGGAATGTCGATGCCCCCCATGCTAATCATTGTCTCCAAACGGGAGACGGCGTCGCGCGGGGCGTTGGCGTGAATCGTGGTCAGCGAACCTTCGTGGCCAGTGTTCATGGCCTGCAGCATGTCGAGTGCTTCCGGACCACGGCACTCGCCGATGATGATTCGGTCGGGCCGCATACGCAGGGCGTTCCGCACGAGGTCGGTCGCGTTGATTCGGCCCTTGCCCTCGATGTTGGCCGGCCGGGTCTCGAGCCTCAGCACGTGCTCCTGCTGAAGCTGAAGTTCCGCGGCGTCCTCGATCGTGATGATTCGCTGATCGCCCTGAATGAAGCTCGAGAGCGTATTGAGCAGCGTCGTTTTACCAGAGCCGGTACCGCCGCTGACAATGATGTTGAGCCGCGCCTTGATCGCCCCTTCCAGGAGCATGACCATCTCGGGCGTGAAGGCGCCGAAGCGCAACAGGTCTTCGAGAGTCAGCGGGTTGGAACCGAACCGCCGGATGGTGATGGCCGGTCCATCGAGTGCCAGCGGCGGGATAATCGCGTTGACACGCGAGCCGTCGGGCAGACGGGCGTCGCACATCGGGGACGTTTCGTCGATACGCCGCCCCACCTTCGACACGATGCGGTCGAGAATCTGCATCAGGTGGTCGTTGTCGCGGAACGTAATCTTCGAGCGCTGAATCCGCCCGTTCTTTTCCAGGAAGATGTTCTTGGGACCGTTGATCATGATATCGGCGACGCCGTCTTCCTTGAGCAGCGCCTCGAGCGGCCCGAATCCGAACGTCTCATCGAGAACTTCTTCGATGAGCTTTTCGCGCTCCGACCGGTTGAGGAGCGGATTCTCGGTATCGCACAAGTGCTCGACGACAAGGCGGATCTCGCGCCGCAGCGTGTCACCTTCGAGATCGCCCAGGCGGGTCAGGTCGAGCTTGTCGACCAGCTTGCCGTGGATCAGCCGCTTCAACTCATCGAAATCGGTCTGCCCTTGTTCGGCGGTGGGACGGCCGGTGCGAGGCGGAACGAACTTGGCGTTGACCATCGGATCCGATACTCCCTGCTTCGAGGCGATTCGAGGTGCGATTGCCCGAGAGGCCGCGCGGTGGAGGCGCTAAATCGCCGCCTTTCCGGCCGCTTTGCCAAGGAAAACGTAGCTCACGATTTCGCCGGCGCGCGCAAAAAAAGAAACAGTTGCCCCAAATCAACACGGGCAGACGGGGTGGCCTGTTGCGCGGGTAACGACCTTGCGGACCGCAACATTTGCGCGGGAGCGGCGCTCAAATCGCCTTACGCGTGGCGCGACGCCTTGGAACCGTGGAATACCGGTTCAATCCCAGCCGGTCAGCGTGAGCTGAAATGTCATCGGCCGGTCGTTGCGCGAGATCTGCGCTTCCACGATGTCGCCGGGATTGTAGTGACGCAGGATCTTGACCAGCGAATCGAAGTCGACGACGGTCTGCCCGGCAAATCGCAAGATCACGTCACGGCTTTGCAGGCCCGCATTGGCGGCGGCTTCGCCTGGCTTTACCGTTTCGATCATGCAGCCCGGCTCCACCGCGGGGCCGAAAAAGTCGGGGCGATGTTCGATTCCGAGCTTGGCCGCGGCGCGGACCTGGATCTCAAGTCCGGGGAGCGCCGCTCGTAACCGCATGATGCCGTTATCCGTGACCTGTTTGCCCTCGATTCGGTAGAGGGTGTGCAGCCGCTTGAGGCGCGCCACGTGCTTGAGTCCCTCGTCTCCGCCAGTCCATTTCGGGCCGATGATCACCATCGTGAGCTCGCCGCGTCCCTTTGTCGCGTCACGCTGCAGTTCGTTGGGCAGCGGCGCGGGGTTGGCTCGGGGGTTCCAAAAGACCGCGGGCGAAATGGTGCCAAACATGGCCTTGCCATGCAGCCGCTCAATCTCTGCAATCGCTCTTCGTTCGCGAATCTCGTAGTGCGACTGCAGCACGACGTCGGCCCGTTCGGCAACGGCCGGCCGCCCGGTGCGATCAAGTTCGTCGAGCGCAAATTCAGCCGCATCGGCTGTCGTCTGAGCTTCGCGCAGATCGACCCAGAGATAGGCGCGGATGAGATCGTTGAACTCGCACCAGAATTCCTCGCTGGTGCTCTCTTCGACGTCTCCCGCAGAGACGTAAATGGCCTCGAGGATTCCGACCGCTCGAACAGCCGCCTCCAGGCTCCCCTCCTTCGCGACATCCAGCAGGGCGGCGACGGCCGGCGCTCCGGTAGCCAGCAACTCTTTCGAGGCGGCTTCGCGTTCCTTAAACCGCGGGCTATCTAGCCGAACGGCCGCGCCGGTCACCGCGTCATGGGTTGTCGCACGGTCGACAGTTGCAATTTGCTGGACAGGCGTGCTCGGCGCTTCGTCCGCTTTGGCTGATTGCGTCTCAATTGGCAGGAAGAACCAAGCTGCGGCAGCGATGGTCCAGAGAAAGAATCGGTGTATCCGCATTTCGTCGCACTCCGACAGGACTCATTCCGTGAATCGCTGGCCCCATCCAGCACCTGGCCTGATCCAGAACACGTGCCGGGACAGCGAAGACCCGCACCCCTTAATCAGGGTGGCCCATCAGTGACTCCTTCAGGTAGCCGGGCCTGTTGGTGGTGATCCCATCGACGCCGGCCTGCTGTAAACGTTTCGCCTCCTGTACGGAATCGACCGTCCAGGTATAGACTCCCAGCCCCGATTGCTGGAGCTGGCTCACAAATCCGCGATCAAGGCCCGGGCAATCGCCAAAATCGATTCCGTCCAAGCCCGCCTCCTTGGCTTGTTGGATCACCGTCAATGGGCGGGGCATCCAGAGGCCCGTCGCCCGGTTCTGTTTCAATTCTACGATCCAGTAGCACTTCAGCTGCGGAAGTTCTCGCTTGGCCGCCCGCATTACTTCGTAAGAGAAGCCGATCAGGCACGTCTGCTCGGGCCGCTTGTGCGCCGCGTGAATCACGTCAACCAGCCGCGGCACGATCTCGGGCCCGCATTTGATTTCGATGAACAGCCGCCTTCCCTCAGGAATCGCAGCCAGGTATTCGGCCAGGGTGGGAATACGCTCTCCAGCCCACTCTTGCCCCTTCCAACTCCCGATGTCGAGCTGTTTCAGCTCGGCTAAGGTCTGATCGACAACTTTGCGATTTCGGCCGCCGAGCCGACGCGTGTTGAAATCGTGGAACACCACGATCTGACCGTCCTTGGTGAGATGCACGTCCGTTTCAGACGCGTCGGCGTTTTGTTTCCAGGCGAGGCGGATCGAGGCGAGCGTGTTCTCCGGGGCATCGTGCGACGCCCCGCGATGCCCGATAATCTCCACGGCGTCGCTCCGTGACGGAATGCAGGCGAGCGCAAAGAGTCCGACCGCACAGAGCAAACCAATGGCCCGAGTCTGCCCTCTCATCGCGCGACCGCCTTCGCCGAGCGCGACAGGACGCGGAGGACGCCCGTCATGAATTCGGGCAGGTCCGCGGGTTTGCGGCTCGACACAAAATGGCGGTCGACAACCAGCGGGGCGTCTTGCCAGATCGCTCCAGCGTTCACGAGATCGTCCTTGATTCCCGGCGAACC
>DASZIA010000467.1:0-23142 GCA_035949535.1 Planctomycetaceae bacterium
ATGCAACCGACCGAAATTCTCGCACAAACCCGGTTGCTCAAGGCCAACGATGTCCGCGGCCTGGGCTCGAAGGTGGTGTTCAACTTCGACGACCTGCGCCAGCGCGGCGACGACTATGTCGAATCGGTCCGCAAACAGATCGGCGAAATGCTCGCCGCGGCCGAATCGGAAGTCTCCACGTTGCGCAAGTCGGCGCAAGAACTGGGTTTTGAACAGGGGCAGCGCGAAGGCTTGCAGAACGCGAGCGACGCCATCGAACAGCGGGCCCGACAAATCGCCGAAAAGACCGCCTCAGAAGCGCTCGCCACGGCACTTCCCGCTCTGAAAGCAGTGGCGGAATCGCTCGCCGTCGAGCGCGATCGCTGGATCGCCGATTGGGAAGCGACCGGAATTCGACTGGCCGCGGCAATCGCCGAACGGCTGCTCGGCCAGCAGCTGCGAATCCGTCCCGATCTGGCGTGCGACATGATCCGCGAGGCGCTGCAGCTGGCCGTCGGCGCTCCGCGCATCCGTCTCCGTCTGCACGGCGACGATGCTGCCCTGCTCGGCACTCAGACTGCCGAGGTTGTGCGCGCCCTGGCCGCAAGCGGAGAGGCAGAGATCGTCCCAGATAATTCACTGACGCGCGGGGGCTGCTTGATCGATACCCAACACGGCCAGATCGACGCTCGGGTTGAAACCATTTTGGACCGCATCGTCGCGCAGCTGCTCGAGAACCAGGACTAAGCAAACGAGGCGTCGCGCGCCCGCTTGGACGCATAGTGAGGGAATCATTGCGGCGTTCCGTTTCCCAAGCCGACGGCTCTGCCGTCGTTTCCGCGACTTTAAGAACGACGGCGGAGCCGTCGCCTTGGGAAAAGTGTGTCTCGCGACTAACCCGTGCGCTGAAGCAGCCAACAGGATTTCAGTGATGCCCTCGGTTGTCGACCAGGTTAAACATCTCCTGCCGTTCGGGCTGACCGGCACGATCACACGCATTGTGGGTCTCACGGTCTCGGTCGCCGGATTTCCGGCCCCGCTCGGAGCGGTTTGCCGCATTCATCGCGAGCAGGGGACGTCGATCGATGGGACCGTCGTCGCCTTCCACGGTGACGAGACGTTGCTGTTGGCCTATGGCGATCTCGAGGGCGTTCGGCGCGGCAACCGCGTCACGCTTCGCCAATCGGTGCCCGGCGCGCGCGTCGGAGACCGGCTCTTGGGGCGCGTGCTCGACGGGCGCGGCCGGTTTCTGGATCGCCTGCCGCCCGCACCGCGCCCCCAGCACGTTCCGCTTTTTGGTCAACTGACTCCGCCACTGGAGCGACCGCGAATCGATACGCCGCTGGCCACGGGTATCCGCGTGGTTGATGCCTTGTTGACCTGCGGCAAAGGTCAGCGGCTCGGCATCTTCTCCGGGAGCGGGGTTGGCAAAAGCACGCTGCTTGGGCAAATGGCAAAGACCAGCTCAGCCGACGTCAATGTCATCATTCTGGTAGGTGAGCGAGGTCGCGAAGTTCGCGAATTCTTGGAGCGCGATCTCGGCGAAGAAGGGCTCCGGCGATCGGTCGTGGTGGTTGCGACGAGTGACGAGCCGGCGTTGATTCGACTGAAAGCCGCTTACCTAGGCACCGCAATCGCCGAATACTTCCGCGACACCCATCTCGACGTGCTGTTGATGATGGACAGCGTGACCCGGGTCGCCCTCGCCCAGCGCGAAATCGGCCTGGCAAGCGGAGAGCCGCCGGCCACGCGGGGCTATCCACCCAGCGTCTTCGCTCTTTTGCCGAAACTGCTCGAACGCAGTGGACGAACCGTAAGTGGAAGCATTACCGGTTTTTACAACGTCCTGGTTGAAGCCGACGACGCGAATGAGCCGATCTCAGATACGGTGCGCGGCACTTTGGACGGTCACATCATGCTCTCTCGCAAACTCGCGCATCAGGCCCATTGGCCGGCCATCGACCCACTGGCCAGCATTAGTCGATCGATGAACGACATTGTCAGTCGCGAGCACCGGGCCGCCGCAGACAGCATTAAGCAGCTCTTGGCCGCCTATCAGCAATCCGAAGACTTGATCACAATCGGAGCCTATCAGATGGGGTCGAACCAACTGGTCGACCAGGCGATCAAGCTGCGAGAGCCGATCGACGCCTTTCTGCGCCAGGCTTCCACCGAGCGGGTGACTCTCGACGCCGCCCTGGCAGAGCTGATGAAACTGGCACGTCTCCGCGCGAGCCTGGTCCACGGAGACGATCGTTCGTCGTCGGCCGCCAAGATTGCGCCGCGCCGAACTGCCGGTCGTTCGGTTGCGCCGCAGACCAACTCACAGACCACCTCCGCGTCCGGAGGTAAATCGTGAGCTTCGTCTTCGCGCTGCGTCCGCTGCTGGAGTTTCGGCGACACCGCCGGAATCTCTGTCGGCAGCTTCTGGCGCAGGTCCTGTCGGACGAAGCGGCGCTCTTGACTGAGAGACAGACCGCGCTCGCGTCGCGCGAACGCCAATTTGCCGAGATTCGCGGCATGAGCCGGCGCGGGCGGGTGAGCATTGAAGGGGCCATCTCCCGCCGGTATCACACCGGACAACTTTTGGGCCAGGTGCGGCTGATTGAGGAAAAACGCCGTCTGGTCGGTCAGCAACTGCAGCTCTGTCGCGACGCGCTGGTCAAGGCCGATACCGACGTGAAGGCCCTTGAGCGACTGGAGGACCGGCAACGCGCGGAATTCGAATATCGCGCCGAGCGGCGAAACCAGTTTGAGCGGGAAGACGCGTGGATGGCGCGCAGGCTCCAGGAGGCGGCGCGATGATCCGAACCCTTTGGATGGTGATCAGCGTCAGTTGCATCGCCGTCATTGTCTCTGAGGTGGCCGGCGCCGGCATTCTCTGGTCGCGGGGGTTTTTGACCGCCCGGCGGTTGCGCGAAATGCGTGACGTCTTCGAGCCGCAGGAGAAAGAGTCGCTCGCGCGCGACATCGAAGCTCAACCCGTCATGCCCTCGGCTCAGGACGTGCTGCGGGATCGCAGCATGCGCGTGCTGTCGCTGGGCTCACTGGAGACCGACGTCGGCTTGCTCAAAGCGATGCTAGACTCCGAGCGCACCAGTCTGAGCACCCAGAACGCGGCATTCCAGCAACAGAGAGCCGCCTTCAAGTCTCAGTTGCAGCAGCTCTCCGACGAGACGGCGGTCGCAGCGCGCGAGCAGGCGCGGGGCGTCCTGTTGGCATTACCGCCGAGCGAAGCGGTCGACCGGCTCATGCAATTGACGGTCAACGAAGATGTGCTGCTGATGCGGGAAATGCCCGAGCCCAAGATTGCGGTTTTATTGAAGCAATTGGTCTCTACGCCCGAAGGCGAAACGACCGCTTCTAATGCGAACGCGAAGGCGCTGGCCGATCGTCGCCAGCGCGCGCAAGACATCTTCAAGAGCATCAACAATGGTGAGCCCCGCAATTCGATCATTCGTTCGGCTCTCTCGAACTTGCAGCAGGGGGAAGCCGAACGACCGACGGCCTCCAGCAATAGCCCGGCGACAACCACCCGCTAAGCTCGACAAAAACGCCCAATAGACAATGCCCGGCAAAGGCACCGCGATGACTCAAATCGGCACATCGATCGCAATCCTCCAGCCGCCGAATACGGCCTCTGAGGGCGCCTCGGTTGCGCAGTCGTTTGCCGATCCGCAGGCCCAATCGAACTCGTTTCTCCAATCACTGACCGCCAATGGAAATTCAGCCGGTGGAAACTCAAACGCGATAACCATCGGCAACGTGGGGACGAACGAAAACATCAATTCGAACGCTCCGACGGCTTTCGCAGCCACGACGGGATCCTCCCAGGTTCCTCCCGCCGCTAGCGACCGAAACGGTGATCTGTCGACGAATGCGGCATCCGCCGGCGACCGGTCAGCCGCTCCGACCAACGGCGGCAAGAAAAGCCAGGCAGGCCAGAACGGCGCGACACAGAGTCAATCGACACAGAACCAATCAACACAAAACCAATCAACACAGGGCCAATCGACGACGTCGTCAGCGAGTTCCCCGAAATCGTCGACTGCTTCGTCTAACTCAGCGGACACGACCTCGCAAATTCAGGCGGCCACACTGTCCGATGCCGCTCAGCTGCAAGCCAAAAACGCTGCAGCAGCGCAGAATGCGGCTTCGACGACGAGCAGCGCGCAAGACGCGAAGGCATCGTCCGCCGCCTCTTCTGCACCTGCGGCGTTAGCTCAGCTTCTTCAATCCGGGACAGGTAAGACGCACAAGACAAACGGGTCAGCGGCTACCGCAGATCCTAACCAGCCCGTCGTGGCGCCCAATGGACTCGTGAAAGTATTGACACTCGCGCGGACCGCTCAAGAGGCTGCCGCGAACAAAGAGCCTTCCCAGTCAAACCAATCTGAGAACAGCGGCGGCACCCAAACGTCCGGGACTAAGCAGAACGCGTCCGCGGCGAACGCTACAACCGCACTTGGCTTGTCGAGTGCGGCCGCATCGGCTGAGAGCGCTGCAGCCACAGTCGCCGTCAACCAGTCGACAGCCGGAAAAGGCTCTGCGGCAAGCGATCCGTCGCAAGGAAGCGGTTCTTCACTTTCAGTAAGGGGGGCAATGGCCAACGGCGCGAATGCGGCGACTGCGGCGGAATTGAACGCTGTCGTCAACCAACTCGGGACCGCGGACACTGCTGTGCTCAGCACCCAGCTCGTCACGGAGACGGCGGCGAGTCGGACGGAGGCCGAAACGAACTCCGCGAGCGCCCGCACCGACTCGGGCAGTTCTGCGGCAGGCAAGCCAAGCGACAAAATCACTGCGGCCGATTCAGTTGCCGCCGCTGCGGAACGCGGCGCGCCGGCGGCACTGACCACCGGAACGCCGTCACCCGCCGCGCCTACGGCTGATTCCTCGACAAATGCGACCGGCACCGCGACTTCGCCGAACGCCCAATCGGCCCAAGACCTTTCAAATCGCGTGGCCGATTCGCTGCGCAGCGGGTTCGATCGCGGCGGCGAACTTCGCGTGCGGCTCGAGCCGCCGGCGCTGGGAAAAGTGCAGATCGAGGTGCAAGCCGATTCCGGCGGCGTCTCGGCCCGGCTGGAAGTGCAGACGCCGGCGGCCCGGCAAACCTTGCTCGACAACATTTCGTTGTTGCACGACGCGATCGGGCAAACGGGCGCGACGGTCAACCGCATCGAAATCGAAGTCGTCCCGCAACAACATCAAGATCCCAACAACTCCGAGCCTCGCGATTCAAATTCCGGTGCCCAACAACAGGATCCCGGCCACGCCGGCTCCCAAAACCAATCGAACAATCCAAGCGGTGGCGGCCAGCGCCAGAATCAGAGGTGGCGGTCCACCTCGGCCATCGACGCAATCGATATCGAGATCTAATCCTCAAGCGACGAGGCTAGGAGGCTAGTATGAGCATCAATCCTGCCGGCGCAACGGCTGCGGCAAACTCTGCGACCAACGCGATTGCCAACTCGTCATCGACCGGCTCGACGACCACAGCGTCCGGCTTCAGCAATCTGACCACGGGCGACTTCATGAAAATGCTGATCGCCGAGCTGCAGAATCAGGATCCGACGCAGCCAATGAGCAACCAGGATCTGCTCACGCAGCTCTCGACGATGAGCCAGCTGCAATCCACGCAGGACTTGGACAAGGCCCTGCAGACGAACACCAACAATCAACAGCTGTCGATCGCGTCCTCGTTTATCGGTCGCGCCGTTCAAGGGAAGGACAGCAACAACAACCTGGTTTCCGGGATCGCGCAGGAAGCCGTGTTGCAGAACGGCACAGCCGAAGTTGCCGTGGGCAACTCGCTCCTGCCAGTGGCTAACATCACCGCCGTTGCCCCGGCCCAGTCGGGCGGATGAACCGGCCGCGGACTACGATCCGTCAGGGTCAAGAGAAAGACGCGGCCGCGGGTCGCCGTCGCGCTATTTGACTGAAGCGCGCGCCATAAACCTTGAGGGGCGTGTTCGATCAAGGTTAAGATGGTTGCCACATGCTCCGGATCCTTGGCAGCCCCAAACGCCTGTGCGATGGGATCACTCGCCGCGACTTGCTCCAAGTCGGTGGAGCGAGCTTCCTCGGGTTGAGTTTGCCGCGGCTGCTCGAGGCTCAAAGCGAGCGGTCGCGGGCATTGCCCGCTGTGCACGGCGATCTGGCCGCGAGTTTTGGACAGGCGAAGCACTGCATTTTGCTGTTTCTCTACGGCTCGCCCAGCCAGCTCGAAACGTTCGACATGAAGCCGAATGCGCCGGCCGAGATCCGGGGCACTATGAAGCCGATCGCTTCATCGCTTCCGGGCCTCGACGTCGTGGAGCATCTGCCGCGCACGGCCCGAGTCATGGATCGCGTGACCGTCGTGCGTTCTGTCACTCATCCCTACCCCATCCATGGCGTGGCATTCGCGACGACGGGGACGCCGGCGATCGACGTCGCAATGGAGCTCAGCCCCAGCGATCCGCGCCATCAGCCGTATATCGGCTCGATCGTCGAGTATCAGCTGCGGCGACAAGGTTCGCTCGGGCTCAATGCGGTCGACAATGTCTTTCTGCCGTTTCCCTTCAGCAGCCAGCGCACCGACGAGTCGCACCGCGCCGGTCCGTACTCGGCCTACCTGGGGGGCGAGTACCATCCGAAATGGACCGAATTCGTTGGCGAGGGGACCAAGTCGATCGTCAAGGCACGCCCCGGTTTTTCATTTGAGGGCAAAGAGCCTTATCTGGGCTGCACGCCGGCAAGCACGTTTCGCATGTCGAACACGGGCGTTCTACCGGGGATGTCGCTCGATCGCTTGGACCGCCGGCGCACCCTGCTGGAGCAATTTGACGCGCTGCGTGGTGACCTGGAGCAGTCGGCCGTCGGCCGGCCGCTGACACGTTTTCAGCAGGCGGCCTTCTCGATGCTGTCTTCGCCGAAGATCGCGCAAGCGCTTGACGTGCGACGCGAGCCGCTCGAAACGCGCGATCTCTATGGCATGACGCTATTCGGCCAATCGTGCCTTGCCGCGCGGCGTCTGGTGGAGGCGGGCACCCGATTCGTTTCGGTCTTTTGGGATGAGTACGGTCTGGCCGGAGACGCTTGGGACACGCATTTCAATCATTTCCCTCGGATGATCCACCAGTTGTTGCCGAATTTCGATCTCGCCTACTCGGGATTGATTCTCGATCTCGAGCGGCGGGGCCTCTTGGACGACACACTCGTGCTCTGCCTGAGCGAGCACGGCCGCACGCCGAAGCTGGCAAACGTGGCTGGCGGCGGCCGCGATCACTGGTCGCGCGCCTACTCGGCGCTGTTGGCCGGCGGCGGCATCACCCGCGGGCGCGTCGTCGGCTCGAGCGACGACATTGCGGCCGACGTGAAGGACCGCCCCGTGTCCCCCAAGGATCTTTTGGCGACCGCTTATCATCTGCTGGGCATTGATCGGCGCACGCGCTTGCCCGACCGCGCCGGACGTCCCATCGGCCTGCTTCCCGACGAGGCAGAGCCAGTGGCCGAAATGATCGCCTAAGGCACTCACTGTCGGGCGATTGTTTCGTTTGCGCGCGGCAATCGCCAAATTTCTCGCAGCCTGATTCGCCGCCAAAACAGAATCTGATAGACTACGGAAACCGCGCCGGTGGGTCGACGCGGGCGAATTTCCCTGGCGGGGAACCACGCGCGAATGAGCACTTCGGACCGCAATCGCTCCTCCGGACTGATGCTCTCCTTGCCGGCCATTCTCGCCTTTTTGCTGGGCGGCGGAACCCTCTTCGTCTGCTGGAAATTCGACTATCTCTTCTACGAGCTGAGCGAAACCGAACGGATTCTGATCTACGGCGGCGGGATCGCCGCGCTCGTCTGGGGCGTGGCCCGAGCGTTCACCGACATTCCCGTTGCGCTGCCCCAGCGACTTCAGTTCGGGTTGCACCGTGTGTCGTTGCCGCGGACAGGGCAATTCTATCTGGTGATCATGATCCTGATTTTCTCCGGAGCGCTCTTGGGCCGGTCGAATATGTTGATGCTGGTCTTTTCGATGATGGCCGGGCCGTTCGTGATCAACGGCTGGATCACCTATTCGATGCTCAAACGGACGACAGTCGAGCGCGTCGTGCCCGCACGAGTGATGGCTGGCGACCCGATGACCATCGAGCTGGTTTTGGTCAACCGCAAGCGGCTGATGAGCTGCTGGCTGATGTCGGTGCGCGACAAGATCGAAAACGGCGAGGAGCAACTCGAACCGAGCCTGCTGTTCGCGCGGGTCCCAGCGGGAGAGCGGCAATCGGGAGACTATCAGGTGCGGCTCAATCGACGGGGGCGCTATCGCCTGGGACCGGTCCGGCTCACCGCCCGGTTTCCGCTCGGAATCGTTGAGCGCGGACAGTTATTCTCCTTGCCGGGCGAGATCCTGGTGTATCCGCGGCTGGGGCGACTTTCCTCGCGGTGGATGCGCGAACACTTTCTGGCTTCCGACCTGGTCGAGCGCCGCGACTTGCGCCCCGGGGCGTTCGACGACGAGTTCCACCGCATCCGTGAGTATCGTTGGGGCGACAATCCGCGGGCCATCCACTGGCGCAGTTCCGCCCGGCACAACGCGCTGATGGTCCGGGAATATCATCAGAGCCGCGATCTGAACCTGATGGTGCTGGCCGACCTGTGGCTGCCGCCTCGACCCGACCCGAAGGACCGCGAGCGGCTGGAGCTGGCCCTCTGTGTGGCGGCGACGATGTGCATCTCTCACATGAAGGAGAGCCGCGACTCGACACTGCACGTGGCGATCGCTGGCAGTCAGCTCGCGCGCTGGAACGGCGAGTCACGAATGGCGAACGCGGACCCGCTCATGGATCTGTTTGCGATGTCCGAAGGAGCGCAACATCCAAACGTGGCCGCGCTCCTGCAGCAGTCCGCCAGCAAGCGGATGCGGGGCACGCGGGTCGTGATGCTTACGACGCGCGCCCCCGGTTCGGCGCAGCGACGGGAGCTCGATCGCATCGTGTCCGAGCAGGCCTTGCATGAAGCCACAGGCCCGCTCGAAATTGTGGAGGCCGACTACGAGCGGCTGGCGTCGATTTTTGAATTTGTCTAACAATCCTTGAACGAGTTCCCCTGAGAATCTGTCTAACAGATGAAGGACGGGCAGTTAGTCGTAGAGCCGGTCCTCTTCTGAGGATGCGAATTCAAGCGTCGCGGTCGTTTCAGGAGCGTGCGTGTCCAGAATCCCCACAGTCTTCTTAATTAGCGTTTACGGGCTCGTTGCGATGGCGGGCTTGATGCTGGCGTTTGCGGAAGGGAGTCCCTTTCCCGAGATTCTCACGCCCGGATTGGCGGTCGTCGCCTACGTGCTGACCGATCGCACTCGGACGGTCCATTTGCCCCTACTCGTGGCGAACATGTTGGGATTGGTCGCCTTTCTCGCGGCCGGATGGCAGATGCGGGAGCAAACGCTCGACCAGCGGGTGCTGGTCGCTGCGCACTTGCTCGTTTATTTGTCGTGGATCGTGCTTTTCCAGAAAAAAAATCTGGCCCAGTACTGGTGGATGTGTGCTCTAGCCGTGCTCCAGATCGCCGTCGGCTCGATTCTGACGATCGACACGTCGTATGGAGGCATGCTGGTCGCGTTCATGTTCGTGTCGATCTGGACCCTGTCGCTGATGTCGCTGTACGAGGCTTATCTGCAATACGAAGCAGGGGGACCGGGCGAAGTCGCCGTCCGGGCTAGCAATGTGCCCCGCTCGGCCGGCGGGTGGAGGATGGGCCGTAAGGCGGCCGCCGAACGGGCGCGCACGCTGTGGATGCGGCCAAGCGCCGCTCGCGGCGCCATTCAGCTCGACCCCGACGAACGCTGGCTGGGGCTGCGCTATACGCGCTCGATCGTCGCCATCGGGATGGCCGCGCTCGTGGTGGCTGCCGCCTTCTTCCTGTTCATTCCGCGGCTGTGGGCCGGACGAACCGAGTGGGGCAACCCCGATTCCAAAAAGCTCGCGGCCGTGGCGATGACGGGATTCACCAACGAAGTGCGGCTGGGAGAGCTGGTCCCCCTGTTGGAGAACTCCAAGCGCGCGCTGCAGATCCGGATGTTCGACTCCAAAGACAACCCGATCGATCTGGAAGAATACTGTGCGCAAGTCGGATACCTCGAGCCCCTGTTCCGAGGCGCGACCCTGGAACTCTACGAGGACTCGACCTGGAAAGGCTCGGGGCATGTGACGACGTGGACGCCCGAACCTCGCTCGACTCAAATGCCTCGCGCTGTCCGCCAGCAAATCTTGATGGAGCCGATCGGCACCTCGCTGTTGTTTGCGATTCATCCGGTCCGGGGAGTACTTCTTCCCAATCCGCAGGATATGGTGCAGTCGATTCCATTCTCGCGACAAATGTTTCGCCCGGAAACCGTTCCCTCTGACAAGGCGCTGGCTTATACCGTGTTCTCTCCGCCGGCCGCGATCGCCGCGAGGGACCTGGGCAAGACGCGGCATATCGACCTCTCAAGATCAGATTCCGGTGGAACTCTGCTTTCGATTCCCGACGGCCTGAAGGGGTTGAAGGAGCTGGCACTCAAAGTGACGGGCGGTGAGCGGATTTCCAGCGATCCGAGTGATCCGCACGCGGCCGAAAAAGAGCGCCGACTGGTCGACCTCTTGTGCCATCACTTGAGAGACACCGGAGAATACGTCTATTCGCTCGACACGTCGGCCAAAAATCCGAAGCTCGACCCCGTCGAAGATTTCGTACTCAATCGCAAGGCGGGGCATTGCGAATATTTCGCCTCGGCCCTCGTGCTCATGGTACGGGCGGTGGGCGTGCCAGCGCGAATGGTCTCCGGCTTTAAGGGGGGTACGGTCAATACCATCTCGGGCGCCTACGAAGTCGAGCAGCGGCATGCCCACGTCTGGGTGGAGGCTCTGATCGGCGGAGATCGGTGGCTGACGGTCGATCCGACTCCCGCAGCCCGGGACGTCAGCGTTGCCAGCTTTGCCGCACCGGTAAAGACCGTGCACGAGCTCGCGTCGGTCGTCGACACGACCTGGTCTCAGCTCATGAATATGAGCATCAACGAGCAGCAGAACTCGTTCTATGTGCCGATCCGCGATGCGGTCCAAAACTGGTGGAATCCGGGAAAGGGCGAACGCCCATTCCTGGCACGGCTTTACTACGGCGTGATCGATTTTGCTACCGATCCGACGCAGTGGTTCACCCTCAAAGGCATTATTGCGGCGACCGTGACCGGGACGATCTTCGCGACGATCGGTCTGGCGATTCGGCTGCGCAAACGGATGTGGCAGCGTTTCCTCGCACTGTGGAAGCGCCAGAGGTCGGCCCGCGACATCCGCATTGCCTTCTACGAGCGGTTCGAGACCATTTGTCGGCTTTTGGGATTGGTGCGCTCCAGCCATCAGACACAGCGGGAGTTTGCCGGTTCGGTTGGCACTCGCATTCGCGAGGTTGTCGCAAGCGCGGACGGGCTGCCGGATGTGCCGCCGCGGCTCGTCGAGCTTTTCTATCGCGTGCGATTCGGCGATGAAGATCTCGCGCCGGCGTTGGTCGAGCAGCTCGACCGCGATTTGACCTCGTTGGAAGGGGCGATTCGCGACCCCCGCCGGCGAGGTGCGGGAGATCGCCCGAATGGCTCGCTCTGAAGAATTGGTCGAATCGATCCGCCGCGTCCGCGATTACACCAACCGCTTGCTCGACGGCACATCGCCTTCCGACTGGTTCCGGATGCCGCAAGAAGGAGTGAGCCACATTGCCTGGCAGGTGGGCCACCTGGCTTTTGCCCAATATAGCTTGGCGCTCGGACGAATCCGGGGGAAACGGCCCGATGACGAGCGGCTGGTGTCTGCAGCGTTTCTACAAAAGTTCGGCCGAGCGTCGACGCCCGTCGGCGATCCCAAGGCCTACCCTTCCGGCGAAGAAATCCGGCGTGTTTTCGACGCGATCCATCGGCAAGTCTTGAAGGAAATCTCGGCGCTCGACGATGCGGTCTTCGACGAACCGACTGACTCGCACTCCCGCTTCTCGACCAAAGGGGGATCGCTCACCTGGTGCGCCGAGCATGAAATGATGCACGCCGGCCAGATCGGCCTTCTGCGCCGGCTGCTGGGCCAGCCGCCGCTTTGGTAAAAGGATCAAGCGAGTGCCGAGAGGTGCCCGCCCGACATCTCTCGCGGAAGTGACGGAGAGTTGACTGAATGCAGATGGACAAAATCGCGCCGGGGATCGATCCTTTGGCGCCTCGTGATGCCCGAGCGGTCAAAGCGGGGCGGTCACCTGCGACCAAATTGTTTTTGGGAGTAATCGGCTTGCTCGCGGTGGCGTGTGCCGCGCTCGTCGCCTACCGCACGTCGGTCGCACCTGCCCCCTCTGAGACGGGAGACGTCGCCGCCGACGCGCGAGCCTATCTCGCCGCTGCGCGCAACGAGCAACCACGGGCGCTGACGGCCGGCGAAAGCCCGCCGGTTATGGGGCAATCGCATCCGCTGGTCGGCAAGCAGGCGCCCGATTTCGAGCTGACCGACACCGAAGGTCAACGAATTGCGCTGCGAGATTTGCGCCGGGATGGCCCGGTGATCGTCGTGTTCTATTACGGCTATTATTGCAGCCATTGCGTCGCTCAACTTTTCGCGCTCGAGGACGATCTCCCGAAATTCACCCGGCAAGGAGTACACGTTGTCGCGTTGAGTGCCGATCCTTCAACCCAAACCGCGGCTCGCTTTCGCCAATACGGCCGCTTTCACTTTCCGGTGCTGTCTGACCGCGATAATCAAGTCGCGGCACAATATGGCGTCTACATCCGCGCGGCTGCAGACCGCGACGAAGATCTGAAGCACGGGACGTTTCTCGTCGACCGGAATGGCCAAATCACTTGGGCGTACGCAGGGGATCGCCCCTTCGTAGACAACGCCTTCCTGCTGGACCTGACGGCGAATCAGCCAAAACCTTCGGCCATTGCACAAGCTGGCTCCAGCGGCCCGACGCAATCAAAGTCGAAGTCTTCTGCGATCAAGAAGTGAAGTTGCAGGGGCGCCCCGACCGCCGGAAAATCTTTGCAGCAGCGATAAAACGCTTTGTCCAAAGGGCTTGCCGGCGCGTTTGGATCTGGGGTCGGCCGGCGATAGAATTGCGTTACGCCGCCGGGCCCCAGCGAATGGCCCGGGGCAACAGGGTGACGGCCGGATCCGACGATCCGGCGCGATTCAGTTCGGGTGGCACGCAGGCCCCCGCAGCGGTCTTGAACCGTTTCCAGAAGGACAATTGATGTCCGATCTCTATCACGAGTGCGGCCTGGCCGCCGTCTACCATCTCCCCAACCAGGGCCCCAGCCGACTTCTGGCGGGGCATCCGGCCAGCGGGGCCTCCCGCCTGATCCCGGGCATGCTCGTCGACATGCAGAACCGGGGCCAATTGGCGGCCGGCCTGGCGGCCTTCCATCCCCACCGAGACAAACTGCTCGTCAAATGGAAGAGCGTCGGCGCCGTGAGCGAAGTCTTTCGGCTCAACCATCGGGCCAAATTTGAATCGATCATGCACAAGTGCGCCGGACCGGCCGCCATCGGTCACGTGCGCTATGCGACCTGCGGCAAAGAAGGGCGCAGCTACGCCCAGCCGTTCGAGCGGCGGCACATCGAAAAGCTCAAGTGGTTCAGCTTTGCCTTCAACGGCCAACTGGCCAACTATCCGCAGCTTCGGAGTGAAATCCTCGCAAATCCGAAATTGCACTTGGCTCTCGAAACGGATACCGAAATCCTGCTGCACCTGATCGCGCAGGAACTCTCCGACGACAAACGGCCCAGCCTGCATCAGCTTCTGACGCGCCTGGCGCGAAGGCTCGACGGGGCCTACAACCTGATTTATTTGAATGCCTGCGGCGACATGTTTGTCGCCCGCGATCCACTCGGGATGCGGCCCCTCTGTTACGCCCGCGAGGGAGGCCTCTTCGCGGCGGCCAGCGAGAGCGTGGCCCTGATTCATCTGGGATTCTCCGACGCGTCGATCAAGAACGTTCCGCCCGGCCATGCCGCGATCATCGAGAACGGAGAGTTCTCGATCCAGAAATTCGCGGAGTCGCCCCGGACCGCGCACTGCTTTTTCGAGTGGATCTATTTCGCCAACGTGGCCAGCACGTTCGACGACCGCAGCGTGTACCTCACGCGCAAGCGGTTGGGCGAGGAGCTGGCACAGCTCGAGACGGTGCCCATCGATTCCGACACGATCGTGGTTCCGGTGCCCGACACCGCCAAGGCAGCGGCCGATGCCATGGCGTATCGACTCAACGTCCCTTCGCAGGAGGGGTTGATCCGTAATCGCTACGTCGGCCGGACGTTCATCGAAGGACAAAACCGTGCTGACAAGGTGCGGATGAAATATACGGCCTTGCCCGAGGTGCTCGAAGGCAAGCGGGTCTTTTTGGTGGAGGACACGATCGTCCGTTCGACGACGATGCGGGCGCTGATCTCGCAGGTGAAAGAACGGGGCCGGGCTCGCGAAGTGCACGTGCGGATTGCCTGTCCGCCGATCATCGCCCCCTGCTTTTACGGGATCGACATGTCGACCGTGTCGGAGCTGTTTGCCCCGCGGTTCATGGAAGGGAGCGCGCTCACGCCGGAAATCGAGAGCCAGATGGCCGCCGCCATCGGGGCCGACAGCCTGCGGTATTTGCCGCTGGCGTCGATCGCCCGCTGTCTCGAACAGCCCGCGAGCAAGTTGTGCCAGGCCTGCATCGACGGTCACTATCCGACGCCCGCGGGCGAACGGCTCTATCAAATCGCCTTGCACAACTCCCTGAGCGACCACGGTCCGGCGGCCGGCCGAACCTACGACGCCCCGGCCCTCGTCGCGACGGCGGTCGTGCCCTCGGCGGAAATGACGAATGTCTGATTTAACCTGATCGATTCGCGCACAAGCGTGCCATTCGTCCATGGGTCCGTACGAACACGAAATCCCGATTCGCGTCCGCTATTGCGAGACCGACGCGATGGGCTTTCTGCATCACTCCAATTTTCTATCGTACTTCGAGATGGGACGGACGGAGTTGTTCCGGGCACAGGGGGGCGACTACCGCAAGATGGAGGAGGGGGGACACTTCTTCGTCGTCGTTGAGATGAACGTCAAGTACCGGGCACCGGCCCGATTCGACGATGTGCTGTCTCTGCGGACACGCGTCGTGCGCGTCACTCCCGCGAAGCTCGAGCATGACTACAAGCTCTCCCGCGACGGAATGGTGATTGCCGACGCCCACAGCATTCTGGCCTGCGTCGACCGCGACGGTCGCGTCCGTAGAATTTCGGATGTGGTTCCCGAATTGACCGAGATGCAACCGGACCGACGGGACCCGCCGCCGAGTTAGGAATATCGAAACGAACCGGAAAGGATTTCCATGAGTGAACGCCCCTTCGTTCATCTTCACTGCCACACGCATTACAGCCTGCTCGACGGGGCCAACCGCATCGATGCGCTCGTGAGCAAGGTGAAAAGCTCGGGCATGAATGCCTTGGCGATCACCGACCACGGCAACCTCTACGGCGCGCTCGAGTTCTACAACGAGTGCCGGGCCAACGAGGTCAATCCGATCATCGGCTACGAAGCGTACGTCGCTCCCAAAGATCGCCGCGACCGCGGAGCGACGCGAATGAAGGAAGCCAGCTTCCACCTCACGCTCTTGGCGATGAACCGCGTCGGCTTTCAGAACCTCGTGCAACTCTCGACCGCCGCGTTCCTCGAAGGTTTTTACTACAAGCCGCGAATCGACAAAGAGCTGCTCGAGGCCCATAACGAGGGCCTCATTTGCCTGTCGGGGTGCGCGGCGGGCGAGCTTTCGTTCTTGCTCCTGGGGGACCGGATGAACGAAGCCGAGCAATTGGCCGCCTGGTATCGCGGCATTTTTGGCGATCGCTTTTATCTCGAAATCCAAAACGGCGGACTGGAAATCCAGCGGCAATGTGCCGAGGGAACGGTCGAACTGGCCCGGCGAATGGGAGTGCCGCTGGTCGCGACGAACGACGCGCACTATCTCGAACAGGCCGACGCCGACGCTCACGATGTGCTGTTGTGCGTCAACACGCTCGCGATGCGCAGCGATGCCAAGCGCATGCGGATGGAAGGGAACCAGTTTTTCGTCCGCACGCCCGAGCAAATGTACCAGGCGTTTCCCGACCATCCCGACGCCGTCGCCATCACGCAGGAAATCGCCAACCGGGTCGACATCGATCTCGACCTGACGAAGCGACATTTCCCCGTCTTCTCACCGCCGGCCGGCAAAACGGACGCACAATACCTGCGCGAGCTGTGTGAAGAGCGGCTGCCTGTCCGCTACGAGGAGATAACGGCAGCCCATCGCGAGCGGCTCGATTACGAACTGGGCGTGATCGAAAGGATGGGCTATGCGAGCTACTTCCTCATCGTGTGGGACTTTGTGCGGTTTGCCAACGAGCAACAAATCCCCTGCCAGGCCCGCGGATCGGCGTGTGGCTCGCTCGTCGCATATCTGCTGGGTCTCAGTAACGTCTGCCCGATCAAGTTTGACCTGCTATTCGAGCGGTTTCTCGATCCCAACCGCGCCGAGCCGCCCGATATCGACATCGATTTTTGCCGTGATGGGCGGCAGCTCGTTATCGACTACACAAAGGAGAAGTACGGGAAAGAGAGCGTTGCGCAGATCGGCACGTTCGGCACCCTCAAGGCGAAGGCCGCCATCCGGGACGTGAGCCGCGTGCTTTCGATTCCGCTGCCGCGCGTCAACGAGATCGCCAAGATGGTGCCGGACGAGCTGAACATCAAGCTCACCGACGCCCTCGCAAAGAGTCCGGATCTCAAGCTGGCCTACGAGGGAGACCCGCAGGTCCGCGAGATGATCGACATCGCCGTCCGGCTGGAGGATCTGGCCCGCAGCGCCGGCACGCACGCCGCCGGCGTCGTTGTTGGCGACCGCCCGCTGGTCAATTACATCCCGCTGCAGAAAATCACAGGCAAAGAAGATGTGATCACGCAGTGGGACGGTCCGCGGGTCGAGCAGGCCGGGCTGCTCAAGATGGACTTCTTGGGGCTCACCAATCTCACGATCCTCGACAAGACGGTCAAAAACGTCCGCAAGCACCGCGGCCTCGACATCGAGCCCGAGAAACTGCCGCTCGACGACGGGCCGACTTTCGCCCTTTTGCAGCGGGGGGAGACCAAAGGCATCTTTCAGCTGGAAAGCGGGGGGATGCGCGACCTGTTGACCAAGATGAAGCCCGACCGCTTCAACGACATCATCGCCACCTCGGCCCTCTACCGGCCAGGCCCGCTCGAAGGCGGTATGGTCATGACCTACGTCAACGTCAAGCACGGCATCGAGCCAGTCCCCAAGGTCCACCCGATCGTCGATGAAATCCTGGCCGAGACCTACGGCGTAATGGTCTACCAGGAACAGGTGATGCGGATTTTAAACCGTGTCGGGGGCATCGAGCTGTCGTCCGCGTACGGTTGCATCAAGGCCATCAGCAAGAAAAAACTGAAGGCGATCGCCAAGTACCGCGAAGAGTTCCTGGCCGGAGCGCAGCAGGCCGGGCTCGGCTCGGCAAAAAGCGCCGAGCTGTTCGGCATGATCGAAAAGTTCGCGGGCTATGGCTTCAACAAGTCGCATTCGACCGCCTACGCGGCCATCGCTTATCAGACCGCCTACTTCAAGGCCCACTACCCGGCTGAATTCATGGCGGCCCTCTTGTCGTGCCTGATGGACAAGTCGGACCGCATCGCCGAGCACGTCGACGACGCGCGGCGGATGCATATCAAGATCCTTCCGCCCGACGTCAACGGTTCTGACGTCGAGTTCAGCGTGCTGGGTGACGAGCTGTCGTTCGGATTGGCCGCAATCAAGGGGCTGGGAGGCGGGGTCGTTACGGCGATTGTCGCCGAACGAAAAGAAAAGGGCCTCTTTACGAGCATTTTTGACCTCGCCGAGCGGGTCGATTCCAAAGTGCTGGGCAAGGGCGCACTGGAACTGTTGATCAAGGCCGGGGCTCTCGACAGCCTCGGTCCCACGCGTGCGCAGCACATGCTGTTGGCCGAACGGGCCGTGCAGTCGGCCTCGGCGATGCACCGCGATCGTCTCACAGGACAAAAGAAGCTCTTTGGTGGGGGCGACGAAACGGAAGAACAAAAGTCGGCCCCGACGAGCATTATGCTCCCCGACGTCCCCGATTGGACGCACGCCCAGAAACTCGCGGCCGAAAAGGAAGCGTTCGGCTTCTACTTGACGTCGCATCCGCTGGCGGAAAATGCCGAGCAAATCACCCGCTACGCCACCCACACCTTAAAGGATCTCCCGTCGGTCGACGAAAAGACCGAAATTCTCTTGGGCGGAATGGTCTCGAGCATCAAGAAGGCCGTCACGAAAAAGCCGAGCCGCAACGGACACTCGCGTTACGTCAATTTCGACTTTGAGACCCCCGAGGGGATGATCCGCTGCATCATGTGGCCTGAGGATTACGCCCGGCACGGCGAAAGCGTGAAGGCCGAGCAGGTCGGCTACGTGCGCGGCCGCGTCGACCGCCGCGGACGCGAGCCGAACGTGATCGCCAGCCGGCTGTTGACGCTCGACGAAGCCAGCCGCGAGTTCACGACGCAGGTCGCCGTCAAATTCCAGCGCGGACTGCACAGCGAGCACGACATGCAGCACGTGCGACAGATTCTGCAGGCGAACCCGGGTCCTGTCGAGGTGGTGATTTTCATCGAATCCAACGACGAAACGGACCCCTCGCTGCGCCGCCGTTTTCGCCTGAAGCAGCCGCTTTCCGTCAGTTGCACGAGCAAGCTGCGGAGCGAGCTGCAAGGCGTGGTCGGCGAAGAGCACGTCCGCTTTAACGGCTCACCGCCCAAGAAGAACGGCCGCAATCTCGAATCGCGGCGCGCGGCAGTTACGATTGGATGAGGCGGAAGCGCCTCCGTTCTTGAGCCCGCGCGTCAGCAAGCGGGTTAGGAGGTCAACGGTCCATAACCCGGCCCCTCACTGTCGCGGCTCCAACGACGATTCGCGCCAGCATCCTTTAGAGCACCGCGCGGACGGCGCTGGCCAGTCGGCGGATGCCCTCTTCGATTTTGTCGGGCGATTCGACGCCGAAGCTCAATCGCATCTGGTTGCGGCGGCGCTGGGCGGCTGTGCCTGCGTAGCACAGCTCTCCCGGCACGTACATCACTCCGTCGACTTTAACCGCCCGATCGAAGAATGGGCTGTCGAGTCCCGTTTCGATCTGCTCGGGGAGCGTCATCCAGACATAAAGGCCGCCTTGCGGCCGCACCCACGACACGCCCGGCAGATCGGCAAAGTACTTTTCGGCAGCCGCCAGCATGCGGTCGCGCTTCACGCGGTAAGAAGCCCGCACTTGTTCCACGTGTGGTTCGTACAGACCGCTTTCCAACACAGTCGCCACGAGATGTTGATTGAAGTTCGACGAGCCGAAATCTTCGTTCCCCTTCCGATCGGCGATCGGTCGGACGAGCGGCTTGGGCAAGAGGCCGTAGCCGACGCGCAGCCCGGGCGAAAAACTCTTGGAAAAAGTCTGGGCCAGGATCACGGTTTCGTGACTCGGATCGAAGCTCCAGATGCTCGGGCGGTCGGGGCCGTCGTAGTGCAACTCGCGATAGGCGGCGTCCTCGAGCACGAAGATCTTTTGGTCACGCGACCAGCGCTCAGCCAGCCGCACCAACTCACGACGGCGATCGACCGACAGACTGATACCGCTGGGGTTCTCGTAATAGCTCACCGCGTAGATCAGCTTCACCTTCGAGAGTTCGCCGGCCGCCTCGATCCGTTCGAGCTCCTGTTCGAGCAGGTCGATCTGCATGCCGTTTTCGTCGGCCGGGATCGGCACGGCCCGCGCTCCGAGGCCGTGGATCACGCCCAGGAAAACGAAATACGTCGGCGCGGCCACGAGGCAGATGTCGTCGGGATCGAGCAGAACTTCACCCACCAGCGAGAGCAGCTGTTGCGAGCCGGTTGTGAGAATCAGACGCGAAGGGTCGATCTCTGCCGCGGCATGCCCGGCACAGTTTTGCCCCGTTGAATTCTTTTCGAGTCGCCCCAAAAGCAGCGCGACTTGCCGCCTCAGGCGCTCGGAGCCCGGAGTCGTTCCGTACTGCAGGGCTCGGCAGCCGCGTTCGGTATCGCCCAAAAGATCGGCAAGCACCCGGCGAGTTTCCGCGACGGGAAGCGTGGACGGATCGACCAGCCCCGCAGCGAGCGAAATGGCGTTGGGATTTTCGACTGCCTGCTCCATCAAATAACTGATCGCCCGTCCGCGCGTCGCCCACTGCCAGCGGCGGCTCAGTTTGACCTCGGCCCTGGAGGCGGGGACCGGTGCAGACGGGTCGGTCGTTTTTGGCAGCATTTCGGTGGTTCCTCAAAAACTCTCAGAACCCTCTCCCATTCCGATGGGAGAGGGCAGGGTGAGGGCTCTTCTTCCGATCCTCTCGATCTTCAAAAAACAGCCCTCACCCCGGCCCTCTCCTCGGAGTACCGGGAGAAGGAGATTGAACTCGACTTCAGGCGCGTCGCACTTTTTGTCGCGCGAATTCGATCGCTTCAACCAGAATGTCGATATCGCCGCGCGTCGTATAGACGCCGACGCTGGCGCGCGTCGTTGCGGGAACTCCAAACAGCGAGTGCAGAGGCATGGTGCAGTGATGCCCATGCCGCACGGCAACTCCCTTGCGATCGACGAGGTTCGCCAGGTCCTGCGGATGAATTCCCTCGATTGCGAAACTGATGATCGGCCCTTTGCGCGCAGGCTCGGGCCCGAAGATCCTCAGGCCCGGCACCGTCGCGAGTCGCTCGTGAGCATAGGCGGTGATATCGACGTCATGAGCGGCGATCGCCGACATGCCGATTCCAGTCACAAACTCGACGGCCGCTCCGAGCGCGATCGCTTGGGCAATCGGCAGCGTGCCCGCCTCGAATTTGGCGGGGATTGCGGCCCAGGTCGAGTGGTCCCAAAAGACCTCGGAAATCATGTGTCCGCCGCAGAGGAACGGGTCCATCGCTTCGAGCAATCGGCGCCGGCCCCAAAGCACGCCGACGCCGCTGGGACCATACAGCTTGTGCGCCGAAAAGGCCAGAAAATCGATGTCGAGGTCGCGGACGTTCGTTGCGAGGTGCGGCACGCTTTGGGCGCCGTCGACAAGCACCAGGGCCCCGCGCTTGTGGGCCTCGACTGCGACTTCTCGGATGGGCGGAATCGTCCCGAGCACGTTCGACATGCCGGTGAGCGCCACCAGCCGCGTCCGCTCCGTGAGTACTTCGTCGAGCCGATCGAGATCGAGCTGCCAGTCGCTCGTCAGCGGAATGTATTTGAGCGACGCGCCGGTGGCATGGGCGACCTGCTGCCAGGGAACGAGGTTGGCGTGGTGCTCCATCTGCGTCAGCAGGATTTCGTCGCCGGATTTGAGAAATTTCCGGCCCCAGGCGTTTGCCACCAGGTTGATCGACATCGTGGTGCCGGCGGTGAAGATGATCTCTTCGCTCTGCGGCGCACCGATAAAGTCGCGAACCTTGGCCCGCGTCGTTTCGAGTTCTTCGTCGATGTGAACGCCGAACTGGTAATCGCCCCGGTAGGCGTTGGCGTAGTACCGCTCGTAACACTCCCGCTCCTTGTCGATCACCGACTGCGGCTTTTGTGCGCTGGCGGCACTATCGAGAAAGATCAGCGGCTGACCGTTCGGGAGCGGTTCGTCGAAGATCGGAAATTGCGCCAGAATGGCTGAGGGATCGAGCACACTGCTGCGCTCAACCGGCGAATCGGCCGAAGTGGGGGAAACCATTACGAGTGTTCCGCGGCCGACTGCTCGGCGAGCGATCGAATACGCTGCACCATGCCGGCCAGGCCATTGCGACGGGCCGAGCTGAGCTGACGGTTCAGGCCGAGCCGTGCAAAGATCTGTTGAATGTCGGTCTCGACGATCTCTCGGGCAGTTTTGCCCGAATACGCCAAGAGCAGGACGGCGATCAGACCGCGAACGATCATCGAATCACTGTCGGCCTGGATTTCGATGACTGGCGGGTCACCCGGCTTAATCTCGGTGATCAGCCAGACGTTGCTCTGGCAGCCATGGACGCGGTTGGCCTCGATCCGCGCCGACGCTGGGAACTCCGGGATCTCGTAACCCAGGTCAATCAGATAATCGCACTGAGCCTCCCAGTCGCCCAGCGCCTCAAAAGTCTCGATCAGCTCGGGAATGGTCGTCGCTTCAGAAGAGCTCAACGGCGAATTCCCGGGATCGAACAACGAATTTCCTGCCATGGCCCTATGACACCGCCCACACGGAGAGGTTCAACACCCTGCTCAGGCAACTCCACTGACGGTTACCTACTTGTATTTTAGCCGCCTTGTAAGCCGTTCCAAGGTGACTGTGCTGTTGTAGGGCAGGCTGTGCCTGCCGAGATTGTCGCTCTTTTTGCTCGGCAGGCACAGCCTGCCCTACAAGATCTTAGCGCCAGACCGATCAGAGGATCTCAAGCGTCGGCATACTCGGCGATTCCAGCAGTTGGCGGGCGATCTCCAGCGAGGTCTGCTGACACATGGCAAGCAAGTGAGGGCGGGCGGGGCTGCCTTCATTAAAGAGCGCGGCCGTTTTGCCCTCGTCCCCTTTGATGCGAATGTCGGCTTCGATGGGCACTTCGCCCAGGAAGGGCACGCCCAGCTCTTGGGCCTTTCGCCGGGTGCCGCCGCGGCCGAAGATCTCGCCGCTCATGTTCTCGACCATTCCGAGAATCGGGATTTTCACCTGCCGATACATGCTGATCGCCTTGACCGCGTCGAGCAGAGCGACTTGTTGCGGCGTGCAAACCACGACCGCACCCGCCAATCCGACCGATTGCGACAGGGTGAGGGCCACGTCGCCCGTCCCGGGCGGAAGGTCGATCACGAGGTAATCCAGCTCGCCCCAGTCGGTGTCCTTAAGGAACTGCGTAATCGCGCGGTGCAAGAGCGGACCTCGCCAGACGACCGCCTGATCGGGATTGATGAAAAAGCCCATCGAGATCGTTTTGATTCCCCCGGCATTGACTGGCTCGATCCGCGTGAGAGTCTCGCCGGTCGCTATCCGCTGTTCGAAGGCCGCGGGTTTCGCCTGGGATACGCCCAAGAGATGCGGGATGCTCGGGCCGTAAACGTCGGCGTCCATCAGGCCCGTGCGCGCTCCGAAATGCTGAAG
>DASZIA010000468.1:0-29415 GCA_035949535.1 Planctomycetaceae bacterium
TCGTTTGTATTCGGCGCGTTCATGCTTCCGTTTTTGCCTGCCATCCTTGCTCCCCTCCTGGGTGGGATTCCTTGCCAACATCCTCCCTTCGATCGACGGCCCGTGGCCGTGCGTCATTTCCGTTGTTTCAGGATCATACCGGGGTCTAAGCCAGGGCAACAGTAGGAGAGGACAACCCGAGCCGGCGTTAGGGCCGCCTTCATATTTGCGGGGCAGGGGCCATCTCGGGCAGCGGGATGATCCGGGCCGAGAGGGGCTCTGTTTCCAGAACACCAATCGTCGGCTTGCGATAGGTCCAGCCGCTCGTCTCTCCCGGATTGACGAAGAGTACTCCGTTTTGATCGGTGTGAATCCCCGGTTTGTGGGTATGGGCGCAGATTACGACCTGAGCGTCCGCGATCATCCCACGAACCTGTTCCGAGATATGGGCGACCAGGATTCGCACGCCGTCGGCTGCGCGAAAACCAAAAGGCGGGTAGCCCACCGGTCCAACGATCCGCATTCCGCCTTGCAGGCCAATCTGGTTGCCGTCGTTGTCGCCAAAGCAGGCCAGCACCGGACACTTCAACTTGCGCAGCGGCGGGACGACGATCGGCGACACGAAATCGCCGGCAAAAATCACTAACTCGCACTCGAGTCGATTGAATTCGGCCACGGCGCGGCAGACGTTATCGACGTGATCGTGAGCGTCGGCAAACAGCCCGATCCGCATTGATCTTTTCCGCTATCTCGAAAGAGCCGCACACTCAGTCAGCTGACCTTCTTGGCGCTCCAACAAATCGAAAGAACCGAGAATTATACCTCCTCTGGGCCGCGACTTCGTTGCCCGCGAGATGGCGATGCGACTCACCTCAATAAGTGCGGCGTTCACAGTAATCGGTCGTTCCCGGGCTCATAGACATCCGCGACGAAGCAGCATACGCTCCCAGGCGACCCCCTGGAGGGTCCGCCGAGTCGGAGAATCCGGCCAGCCATTCAACTAATCGCCTGAGATCAATTATGGAGTATTTGTCCAAGAGCACGCTCGCACAACTCGGCAGCGGCGAATCGATTGATTCCATCTGCCGTGCAATTGGAATCACCCGGACCGAATTCCTCGAGCGCTGGAAGCGCACGGCCGAATCGCGCGTGCCGAAAGCCTCGGGAGTGCAACTAGCGGCCGTCGATCGACCAGTCGAGATCTGCCGCAACCATCAAGGTGTGCCGCACATCTTCGCCGAATCGGATGCGGATCTGTTTTTCGGTTTCGGCTACGCCGTCTCGCAGGATCGGCTGTTTCAGCTCGATTGGCTGCGCCGAAAGGGGGCGGGAAGGCTCAGCGAAATTCTCGGGCCTGAAGGGCTGCCGCAAGACATTCTCGCGCGAACCATCGGACTGCATCGAATTGCGCACGCCGAATGGGAACAACTCCCGCCCGAGACTCAGAGGCTGATCGCGTCGTTCAGCCAGGGAATCAACGCCGCGATCGAACGAGCGGCCGACGCGCTGCCCATTGAGTTCGATCTGCTCGACTACCTTCCCGAACCGTGGCAGCCTGTTGATTGCCTTCTCATCGAGAATGAATTCCGCTGGTATCTCACTGGTCGCTTCCCCGTCATCGCCATGCCTGAGTTGGCAAAGCGCTATCTGGGAGACGGCAACCTGTATCGCGCGTTTCTTACTGCGGAGGCCGATGACGAAAGCATTTTGGAGAAGAGTGCGGCCTGGAGCGAGGAGCACCAATGCCAGGCACGGGGCTCCTCTGCGAACTCAGGAGTTGGTCAGGCCGTCGGCGATCCTGATGCGGCGGTCGGCAGCAACAACTGGGTGATCGACGGCAAGCGCAGCGCGAGCGGACGTCCGACCGTTGCCAGCGATCCTCATATCGCGATGGAAGCCGTTTCGTGCTGGTATGAGGTGCATCTCCAAGGCGGTTCTTTCGACGTTGCCGGCTGCGCCTACGTCGGGATGCCAGCTGTGATCATCGGCCGAAATCGTCGCATGGCTTGGGGGATCACCAACAACATTTGCTCACAGCGCGATCTCTACCGTGAGCAGACAAGCCCCGAGCACCCGGACTGCTTTCTCCATGACGGAAGATGGCAGCCGGCGGAAGAACGCACGGAATCGATCCTAGTTCGCGGAAAAGGGACCGTGAGCCGTCGGGTCATCAGTGCGCGCCTCGGTCCGATCGTCGATGATCTGCTGCCCGAACCGGCCAATCGGTCGGGACCGGTATCCCTTAAGTGGCTGGGAGCGAGTCACGGAGGCTGGCTCACCGCTCTGCTGGGGGCAAACCGAGCGCGGAATTGCGGGGAGTTCCGCGAATCACTCAGGCCCTGGCACGTGCCAACATTCTCAGTTGTGTTCGCCGACGTCGACGGGAACATTGGCTACCAGGCGACCGGCCGCATTCCACTGAGGCACCGGCCAGAGCGCGGCTACCGGGCGGCTTCGGATCCGGCCGACCAGTGGGACGATCTGATCCCGTTCGAAAACATGCCCGCAGTCATCAACCCGCCGCGCGGCTTTGTCGTGACGGCCAACAATCGCGTCGCCGACGACAGCTATCCCTATCCGCTTTCCGGCACCTGGACGAACGGACATCGCGCGCGTCGCATCCGCGAATTGATCGAATCGCAGGCGACACACAAATGCGACGACCATCGGCGACTGCAACAGGATGCCTGCTCTCTGCGCGCGGTCACCTGCTTGCCCGGTCTGTGCGCGCTACTCGCGGACGACGAGCGAAAAGAGGTCCGGCAAGCTGTCGCCTTGCTGCGCGACTGGAACGGGGACTGTGTCCCCGAACTTGCGGCTCCGACGATCTTCAATGTGTTTTTCGTCGACTGGTGCCGACGCGTCGCCGCCGAGAGATTTCCGGAGGAGTCGGTTCTTCTGCTGGCGGCGGGCATCGAAGGCTTGGCGGCCAAAATACTGCAGGGCGATTCGCACAGCCGCGACGACGCCGGTTGGTTTGCCGGCAGCGCTCGCGGACGCGCCGTTCGCGAGACATTCCGCGGCACGCTCGACCGCCTAGCCATGCGACTTGGCCCAGCCATGGCGGAATGGACCTGGGGGCGGCTCCATCGACTCGACCTGAAACATTTCCTTGGCGGCCGCGGCGACCTTGGCGTGCTCTTCAACGAAGGTGGGACCGGCGTTCGAGGCGACGCGACGACCGTCTGCAACACGGGCCGCGGTCCCGAGTTCGAAGCGGCGGTAGGCGCCGGCTTCCGCATGATCTGCGACCTAGGCGAGTCGCCCGCTGGCTTGTGGATGGTGGACTGCCAGAGCCAATCGGGTCATTGCGGCAGCCCGCATTATCGGGATCAATTTCCGGATTGGATCGCTGGCGAATATCACTTCGTGCCGCTCGATCGCCAAGAAGCAGCCGAGGGATTCAGAGCGCAGCTTCGGCTGATCAGTACGAAGGCCGGATGAGATCACCAAATGAATCCAAATGGACCTAAGTTTCAAGAAATTCGGATTTCGTACTCTCCCCAAGCACTCGATTTTCGTGGCAATTGGCGCGCGTTCTGGCTACGATTTCGGGACGGCGGTTTCTGATCGCTAACTTTCTAGCGCACTCGATCGGCGGCGCGGATGGTCTGCGTTGCGGCTCTCTGGTACAGCGAGGCGTTTCGTTCACGGGCAACAGAACAAAGGCAGTGCATCCCATGAGAAGGTTTGTTGGAGCGTTTGTGGCGACGGCGCTCGTATTGAGCGCTCGTTGCGGCGTGCAGGCGGCCGGACCCGACGCCAAGGAAGTCATCGAAAAGGCCATCACGGCCCTCGGGGGCGAGGCCAAGATCGCCGCCCGTGAAGCCAAGGCGGTCGAGACCAAAGCGAAAGGGAAACTGAACTTCGGCGGCAACGAGAGTGATTTCAGCACAACGACCACGACCGTGGGCCTCACGAAGTTCCGCCAGGAATTTAAAGGCGACTTTGGCGGCAATGAGGTGAAAGGCGTCACCGTAATGGATGGCGACAAGGCGTGGCGAAAGTTCGCAGACATGCTGACCAAGCTCGAAGACGACCAGCTCGCCAACCAGAAGCGGGCCGTCTACCTCTCGGTTGTCCCGGCAATCATCCTCCCGCTGAAGGGCAAGGACTTCAAAGTCGAATCGACCAAGGAGGACAAGGTCGACAACAAGCCGGCCATCGCACTCAAGATCGTCGGACCGGACAAGAAGGACTTTGAGCTCTTCTTCGACAAAGAAAGCGGCCTGCCGGTCAAAATGCTCGCCACGGTTGTCGGCTTCCAGGGAGATGAGTTCACCCAGGAAACGACGTTCGGCAAGTACAAGGACTTCGACGGAATCAAGCACGCGACAAAGGTCGAGAACAAGCACAACGGCGAAAAGTTCATCGACCTCGAGGTCTCCGGCGTGAAGGTTCTCGATAAGGTCGATCCCAAGGCCTTCGCCGAGCCGCCTGCCGACTAACCGACTGAGCGCGCGGTTTCAAGAATTTGAGGGCGAGGCTTCGGCAGGAGTCTCGCCCTTCTTTTTTTTGCGCCCTTCCTCCGCGCCCCGGTCGTGGCGGTAAGCTTGTCCCGCCGCGTGATCCCAGTTGATCCCATATCCCGTCCCGATTGTGTGGGCGGATCACGTGGAACTCGGTGGCGGAACAGGGCGAAGAGGTCGGAACCCGGTTGAACGCCTTTCTGCGAGATCGTGTCCCGTCCCATCATCCGTGAGACTCTAAGTCATTCTCCTTTATTGGGTTAAAGTGGGACAAATTCGCAATTGTGAAGATTGTCCCACGTGCGTCCCGTGCTCCAAATTGGTGTCCCGTCCCAGCCCCAATTGCCGACCAGGAATCGAGCCCCGAATACGACCGCGCCGCAAGTCCCACGTCCGATCCCGTCCCATCATGTCAGGTCCCAACCGTCGGTCGAGCCGGTTGAATAAACTCGGGAGCGAGTGGAACCGCCTGGGCCGCCGGGGATCTTTCCCACTTATCAAAAAAAGATCCCCACCCCGCCGGGTACGAAAATTTCGTCCCCGCCGGGGATCTTTTCCCGGCGCGCTGATCCGCTCGGTTGCGTCACTGCCGAGGTCAACGCAAGTCTGCGCCCACCGCGAGCGCGCTGCCGCAACAAATCCCGATCCACGGACAAAAAAGCCCTATCTCCATTAAGCCATAAAAGCCCGCCCCGTCCAAGATCAGTTTTTGGCAGCGGAACAGCAGGATGCGGACCGGTCGCAATTGAACGCCTCGACGCACTGTGGCGGGCAAATCGCCTCAAAGTCAGACGGAATGTTCTACTTGACAAACCGATGGCTAAGGGCTGAGTTCGACGTTCGACAGCGCAATGTATTTCGGCTTTCCAGTGTCAGTCGGGTTCCACTGGTAGAGCGTCCTCCCGTCTTGGCTCGCGGTGTAGAGCATTGAGCCTCTCTGTGCTACCACTCCTACGCCTCCGGCGTGAGCCGAATTAGCCATCGAAGGCAGCGCGTCATTTCTGCCACTGTGAAGTCCATGCCCCACATAAAGAACCGCTACGACGAAAGAGACCGCCACGATCCGCCAGAACTTGCTGTCGTGCATTGAACCGTCTCCGAAAGAGTGGGCGTTTTGATTGGGATTGCGCGATCCGCGGCCCCGTGCGCTAAATGTATAACAAGATTTTGCTTGCTTTCCCCAACCGAAAGGGCGCACGATGACTGGCAAAACCACTGTCGAGGTTCTCGATAAAGTCGATCCCAAGGCCTTCGCCGAACCGCCCGCCGACTAACCGCCTCAATCGCTTAGCCTCTTTTTTCAGCGTTCGTACGCAAGGCAGCGGTCGAACGCGAGGCGGCGGTCAAAGGCGAGGCAGCGTCCACCCGTCCGGGAACAGCGCCCCTTTGTGGGCCACGATGATTCCGTCGCGAATCGAGAAGTTATCGAAATCGGCGTCGGGCCGGCTTTGGCTCTCAATTCGCACGTTGCGGCCGATGTGACAATTCTTGTCGATGATCGCGCCGCTGATGGCTGCGTTTTCGCAAACTCCCAGGCAGGGCTCTGAGGCGCCCGACTCTCGCGGCTCGTCGGACGCGAAGAAATCCGCCCCCATCAGGATCGAATTGCGGATGGTCGCGTTGCGACCGATATGACACCGCAGTCCGATCACGCTGTGCTCGATTGTGACGCCCGACTCGATCACGCAACCGTCGGCCAAGAGAGATTCCCGGATGTTTGCCCCGTCGACGCGAGCCGGCGGCAGCGAACGGGCGTGAGTATAGATGGGACCGGAAGCCGACTCGAATTCGAACGGCGGCGGCACTTTGGCCAGTGCGAGATTCGCCTCGTAGAACGAACGGATCGTGCCGATGTCTTCCCAGTAACCGTCGAAGGGGTAGACCTGCACCCGCCGCGCCCGAATCGACATCGGGAAAACTTCCTTGCCGAAATCCTGGTAATCCGATTTTTGCAGAAGTTCGACCAGGGTTTCGCGATTGAAGAGGTAGATTCCCATGCTGGCCAGACCATCGCGGCCGCGACTGACAACCCCGTGTGCGTCGAGCCAGGCCGGATCGCTGCGCACCAGAGCGAATTCCGCGGGCGTCTTGGGCTTCTCGAGGAAGCCAACCACCCGGCCCGTTTCGTTGATCCTCATAATGCCGAACGAACGGGCCGCCTGCTGCGTGACCGGCACCGCGGCGATCGTCACGTCGGCCTTTTCTCGGCGATGCGTCTCGAGCATCGCGCGGTAGTCCATGCGGTAGAGCTGGTCGCCCGACAGAACCAGCACATAGTCGATCCACGGCTGCTCGATGTAGCGAATCTGCTTGCGGACCGCGTCGGCTGTTCCCTGGTACCAGTCGGCCCCTTCGTTCGTTTGCTGGGCCGCGAGGATTTCGACAAATCCGTTGTCGAAGTGATCGAACTGATACGTTTGCCGAATGTGCCGATGCAGGCTTACCGAGTTGAACTGCGTGAGGACGTAAATCTGATTGATGCCGCTGTTGATGCAGTTCGAGATCGGGATGTCGATCAGCCGGTATTTCCCGGCCAGCGGCACGGCCGGCTTGGAGCGGTGCTGCGTGAGAGGCAGAAGCCGAGTTCCCTTTCCACCTCCCATCACTAAGCCCACGATCGTTGGCATTGAACTCTCTTTGAGACAGCCGCTCGCTGGGAAGAACTGAGCAGCCTTATTGATGTTTGGGAGCCCATCGGCTCAGTCGCGACGCCCTCACGGTTCCGATTCAACTTTGCGCAGTTGCCCATCCTTCGGGCTGACATAGACGCGGACCACATACTTGCGAAGACCCTGCCAGGACCAGGTATAGATGACGTTGGAGACGAAATCGCTTGTCCCCGTGGTCGATTCCGGCGTCCCCCAGAATCGCTCCTTAATCTCGTCGTAAGTGACTCTCTTCGGATTTCCCTCGGTGCGGTCGAGAGCCTCCTGCGCCACCCGCAGGTTGTGCTTGTAACGGTATTGGGCGCGCAGCTCGATCACGGCCCCGGCCGCGAAGCAGACCATCAGCACCCAGAGGAGATAACGGTACCAGACCGGCCGGACTGGCCTCACCTCTGTCTCTGGAGATTTTTTCCTCTTGCGCCGAACACCGGGAACCGGCAGGAGATCGTCGTCGGACAAGATTGTTCGCCTTAGGATGCGCGTTTTCCAGCCACCCAATGTGGATCCCAAGTATGGAGGGGCCGCCACGGGAAAGCAATTTGGGCGGGTGCGCGCAGAATTGGCTTGCGGCGAAACCTACCAAGCCCAATCAATCGCGGCGACGTAGGGGCGGATTGCACCCAGGCCGGGATCTGTCCGCTCGCTTCGTCGCCGCGCTAGGCCGGCCACCCGGCTCCGCAGGCGTCGCAGTGGAAGCCGACCAGCGTCGACGTTCCTGGCACGGGCATGGCTCGGTGGCGATCGTCGCCATCGCCCAGATCGACAGGCATGACTCCGCCACGCCGGCAATTTGGGCAGCACCGATTGCGATGCAGTGCGCGGGCGCGGCTCAGCAGGGCTTCACGGCCGGCCGGCAGCTGGAACTGCGAAAGAGAAACAAATCGATCCGCCGACGGCAGCTCGGCTGGCGGCGAAGTGCGCGGACTTACGCCGCGGCTCGGGAAGGGAAGGATCACAGCGTCGCCCTCTGGTCGGACGACGCGAAAACGCGGACGCACAGTCGTGCGCGTCGGTGCAGTCAGGCGGCTCATCCTTGAGCCCTTTCGCAATCGAGGCCTTTGAGAAGCCTGCAGTTGTCCGGCAGCGTTTCGGGAACGACTGGCGCTGCCGCGTCGGAATCCCATCCAACGGAAGCGAGAGGATACCTCGCCTTCGAGCGGATTGGCAAGTCCTTCTCAATTGCAGGCCCGTCCGCGATTGTCTAGAAACACTGCGAAACTCGGGCGACGGGACTCTGGCGTTGGGCGCTCTCAAATCGGTGATTCAGGTACTCCGGCGGAACTGGCCTTGGCTGAAGTGGCTGGTCGCCCTGTCTTTGCTCGCCTACCTGTTCTACGCATACCGGACTCCGCTCGCCAAGTTGGTGGCGCAAAAGCCCGACTTGACTGATTTAGCGATTGCCTTGCTGGTTGTGGCGGCCTCGATCACGTTGACCTTCTACCGTTGGTACCTTCTCGTTTGGGCGCAGGATTTCCCGTTTACAGTCAAGGAAGCGCTTCGACTGAGCTTTATCGGCTACCTGTGCAACTTCGTCGGCCCCGGAGCGGCTGGCGGCGATCTGATCAAGGCCGGGCTCATCGCCAGAGAGCAGACATCGCGCAAGGGCATCGCGGCGGCCACTGTTCTTCTGGACCGCATCCTGGGCGTGCTCGCGCTCTTCATGGTCGGCGCGTTCAGCATGTTTTTTCAACCGCCCGCGCTGCTCGCGCACCCGGTCGTGAAAACCTATCTCGTCGTGCTCTGGATCGGAACGCTGGGAGGTACGGTGGGTCTGGTGGTGCTGATGCTACCCGCCGTGCCGCGATCCGGCTTGATGCGGCGACTCATTGGATTACGCAAAGTCGGCCCAATGATCGGCGCATTGGTCAACGCCGTGCTGCTTTACCAATCGCGTGGGCGAGTGTTGGTATTCTGCGTCATCATCAGCATCGTGGGGCATTTCGGAATGCTGTCGGGGTTTTATTTCTGCTCCCGGGCGGTGCAAGCAGGGGCCGCGGCGCCGGGCTACTGGGGACACCTCTTGCTGATCCCGGGGGCCGAGGTTGGAGCCGTCTTCGTTCCGGTCCCGGCCGGCTTGGGCGCATTCGAAGGGTTGGTCGCGCGATCCTATGAGGTGGCGAACCAAGCGGCGGGAAACCAGGTTCCGGCGAACGCTGCCCAGGCAGCGGGCGTTGCGACCGCGATTGCGTATCGGGTCGTCAGCATGCTTATCGCCGCGGTCGGAGCCGTTTACTACTTCGCCTCGCGCCGCGAAATCGACCGCGCACTGAAAAGCGGGCGAGAAGGTCAAGGAGATACGGTTCCGGCCGTTTAAGCGGCGTCGCGGCGACGAGTGGCGACCTCGGGCGATGCGATTGGCTGGGAACGTCCGGCTTCCGATTCGAAGGCCACAGACCCCCTCGCCTTTTGGCCGGCAGACGTCATCCGGCCCCGCCCGATGTAATAGCTCAGGGACATGATGGTCCCCATCAGCAGCAGCGCAGTCGCGCAACCCACCAGGGCGATCTGATCGTCCGACAACGTTTTCAAAACCTCGAGCATGAACGACCCTCACCGATCAGGCGGCGTGCCGAGTTGATTTTGTCCGCGCTCTCAAGCGCCGTTATTTCTTTTTCGGATCGAACTCGGTGACGGCTGAACGTCGCATCGGCGTGGCCCGATGGCGATCGACCAATTCGGGTGCGAAGGCCGCAATTGTGCTGGCCGGGAGTCTGACGCAGGAGGTCTGATGGCTTCTGGCTTTGATTCTGGGGAAGTTGCCGAATGTTCGCGGGTTGAGCAGGCGGTGCCGATTCAGTTGGTCTTGACCATCGGTCAGTTTTGCCCTATATCGACGCGCCTATGTCTTTTTCAGATTGGAAGTTAGGGCGATAGCAAGCATCCTTGGCGAGCGGCCGAGCGCGGTCTTGCGCGATGGGCGGCGCGACCAGAAGGTTCGTTGATGCGGCTCCTGCAAAAGTACGTGTTGGGCGAGTTGATCCGTGTGTTTGTGCTCGTTGTCAGCGTACTGACGATCCTGTTGGTCTTTCTCGGGGCCTTCACAAAGGCGAGCGAAGACGGCCTGGGCCCCGGCGAGATCCTACAAATTTTGCCCTATCTGGTCCCGAGTCTGCTTCCCTTCACAATTCCCGCGACGATGTTGTTGACGGTCACCGTGGTTTACGGGCGAATCGCAGCCGACCATGAGGTGACCGCGGCCAAAGCCGCTGGGATCAGCGCGCTCTCGCTGTTGATGCCCTCGTTCGTGATGGGGATCGTTTTGAGCATTGCGTCGCTTTTGCTCACGGACCAGGTCATTCCCTGGGCCATGACGAGCATCGATAACCGCGTTGCTCTCATGCTAGAAAACATCTTTCTCGACATTCTGCGCACCCACCACATTTTTATCCGCCGTGATCCGGCGATCGCGATCTCGGTGCAAAACGTCGAGGGGAACAAACTGATCTTGCCGACCTTCCATTACACGCCGCGCGGGGGCGAAACGATCCACATCTTTGCCGAGGAGGCGACGCTGCATTTCGATCTGGCGAAACGCGTCGTCCGCGTCAACCTGGTCAACCTGAACGGAGTCGTCCCCGATCACGAGAGCTTTCGCGAGCGGCAGGAAGTCTGGGAGTTCCCCCTTCCCGACGAACCGAAGAAGATGAAGGCCCGCAGCCGCAGCATCCGCGACCTGCGTGAAAGTCTGGGCGGCACGACCTTCGACCTCGACGGATTGCGGGCCGGACGAGATGTCGAGACCGCCTTTGCGCTGGCAACGGGTGACTTCGATCGGCTCGACAAGCCCGACATGCTGCAGTACGACGCCGACCTGATCAAAAACAAAGAGGAGATCATCCAGGATCACACCGAGATTCACGGCCGATTTGCCCTGTCGGCGAGTTGTTTTTTTTTCACGCTGTTAGGGGGACCGTTCTCGATCCTTCAAGCGCGGCGGCAGGTGCTGACGAGCTTCTTTATGTGCTTCCTGCCAATTTTGACCGCGTATTACCCGATTGTGTTCTTGATGATGAATCAGTCGAAAAACGACGTGGTCAATCCGGCCTGGGCGATGTGGGTTGCTAACGCGCTGATCGTGCCGATCGCATGGTACACTTTGCGCAGAGTGTTGAAACACTAGGTGCGCGCGAGCGCGACGCGAAACTGGACGAGCCATGTGCCGCTGGCTGGCGTATCACGGACCGGCGATTCGGCTGGAAGACATTCTGTTTCGGACTGAGCATTCGCTCATCGATCAGAGCTTGAGCTCACTCTCCAAAGAGACTGCGACCAACGGTGATGGCTTCGGCGTCGGTTGGTACGGCAACCGCACCAAGCCGGGCCTGTTTCGCAGCATTCGGCCTGCTTGGAACGATTTCAATCTGCACGAGCTCGCCGCGCATATCACGTCGCCCCTGTTTCTCGCGCATGTGCGGGCGACTTCCAAGGCCACCGTTCAGGAAACGAATTGCCACCCCTTCCGTTATAGCCGCTGGCTGTTCGTCCATAACGGTGAGATCGAAGAGATCGAGAGATTTCGCCGGGATCTGTTGTTCCAAGTGGCGCCGCAGTTCTTCCCGCACATCCAGGGAACGACCGACTCGGAATTGATGTTCTACCTGGCGCTCACGCTTGGTCTCGAGGACGATCCGATCGGCGGACTGGAACGAATGGCCGGGCTCGTCGAAAAGGTCGCCGGCACCCAGGGCGTCGCCCAGGCCTTGTGGATGACGCTCGGACTCAGCGACGGACAGCGGATGTACGCCGTCCGCTACGCCTCCGATTCTGACGCGCCGACCTTGTACCACACCGCCGATACGGAGCACCTGTATCGGCTCAACAAGACTTTGCGGACACAGTCGCCTCAGCCGATCCGATTGATCGTGTCGGAGCCGATCGGGAACGTGGCCGAGGCCTGGCAGGAGATTCCGCAGAACACGGCGGTTTCGTTCATCGACGGACAATTCGAGCAGCAACCGTTTCGGCCGACGCCACCGCCCGCATAACGCTTCACGACTGTACGGCGCGCTGGTCAGGCGATCGCCCGGCCGCGCTCAGGCGCCGCTTGCTCGGTGTTGAGCGAGGCGACCCGCCGCAGCAGGATTTCGAGTTGGCGGGACAATCGATCCTGGGTTTCAAACAGGCTGGAAACGGCGTCTCGGTAACCGGCCTCGCGTCTCCACTGAAAGCCCGAGCGCTTTTCCAGCTCGCTTACGACATCGGAAATGTGCCCCACCAGCGATTCCAGATCGGCTAATTCCAGATGATTTGCCTCGGCCGACACCGCGCTCATCGGCAGCACGGTGCCCCGCGGCGTCGAGGGGGCGCCTGCAAGCATGCGGTTCCCGCGCTCTTGCACTGCGGATAAGAGCGATTCCATTCCAAGTCGGTTTCGCTGCTCGAAATCGTTGACGAGCTGGGTCGCCGCTTCGATCCGCTCGACCAGCTCGAGAGCCGAGAGTTCGCTCGGCTCCGGAGATTTGGATTCCTGCTCTGCAGACTGCTGCGTTTCCGACGGCGCGAATCGGGCCGACGCAACAGAAGTGTTTGCAGGCAGGTGTACGATCAGCTCAAACGGCTCGATCCGAACTCGATCCTGGTCCTTGAGGCGGACGGATTTTTCGGGGCGCCCATTGACCAAAAGTTCCGGCGAATCCGACATCGCCTCGAGCCAAACCTCGGCTCCATTCGTACAAATCATCGAATGCAGCGGGGGAATCTCGACCCCTCCGAGGCACAAGTCGCAGCGAGCGCTCGAGCCGATCAAGAACCGTGGTGACTCGACGGGCCGCTTGCGGTGTTCCGTGCGGCCTCGTCCGATTTCCAAAGTCACGCCGGCTGCCGGTCCGCATGACCCATGCGACCCGGCTTCCTGCGGGTTCGGAGACGGTTTGGCGCTCCTCAAGGCAGATTCCTCTCAACCGAATGTCAGAGAACGGGCATGATCGCGCGGCAGAAGGCAGTCGAATGTCGCTTTTTGCCTATTTTCCTTTCGACTGGACGACTTGGTGGCCATGAAGAAATGGGAGACAGCGTCCGACAGCGGCGGAACCCTAACGGCCGCCGAACGAGCAAGCGGCAAGCGACTGTACGGATCTGTGAAATCTTGCGGCCTCGAAGAGGCTCGAAACGCAGCAGTCTGGAGCAGCCAGGCAAGCTCAAACGGACTCGACGGCTGACGTCAAGAAAGTTGCGACCCAATCCGCCTGGCGGAGGCTGCACGCCACGATCGGTCAAACATCGATCGCATCAGTTCCGCCAAATAGGAGCCGCGCGCAGTTAGGCGAATTTTCTGGCACGCACCGGGTGCGCTCAGCGTCCGCCGGCCATCGCGAGCATCTGGCGCGCTCGTTCCTGGTCACGGAACCGGGCGCTGGCTTCCGCATCGCTGTGGGCGACGCGCGCGACCGCTTCGCGCAGCTTCTCCTCCGCGGCGGCGCGGTCGATTTCGTCCCGCGTGAGAGCACGATCAGTCAGTAGCGAGACGATGTTCTCTTTGACCTGAACGAATCCCCCATCGATGAAGTACGACAGGTTTGAACCGTCGACTTGAGTCACCTTGAGCTCGCCGTATCCGAGCCGGCCGATGAGTGGTGCGCGGCCGGGAAGCACTCCGATCTGCCCGTCATAAAGCGGGAAGCGCAGAGCACTCACAGGCTCGTCGACGAGCGTGGTTTCTGGCGTCACCAACACCAGCCTCAGTGGGACTTCGGCAGCCATGACAGCGATTCTCTCAAGTCTCCAAGATTAACCCTGATCTAATCGAACTAACCCTGAGCCATCCGCTTGGCTTGCTCATCGGCTTCGTCGACCGCGCCAACGTACATGAACGCGCCTTCAGGCAAGTGATCCCACTTGCCCGCGCACAGTTCCTCGAAGCTGCGGATCGTGTCTTCCAAGGGGGTGATCTTGCCGGCCTTGCCGGTGAATGCTTCGGCAACGAGGAACGGTTGCGAAAGAAAGCGCTCGATGCGTCGGGCGCGGTGGACCACCAACTTGTCTTCTTCGCTCAGTTCGTCGACACCCAGAATGGCAATGATGTCCTGCAGCTCTCGGTAACGCTGCAGGATCTTTTGGACCTGGCGGGCCACCGCGTAGTGCCGCTCGCCGACATACTGCGGGTCGAGCACACGGCTGGACGAAGCCAGCGGATCGATGGCCGGATAGATGCCTTTCTCGGAGATCTTTCGTTCGAGGTAGATAAATGCGTCGAGGTGCGAAAACGCGGTCGCGGGAGCCGGATCGGTCGGGTCGTCGGCCGGGACGTACACGGCTTGCACGCTGGTAATGGCCCCGCGGTTGGTTGAGGTGATCCGTTCCTGCAACTCGCCCAGCTCAGTGCCCAGCGTCGGTTGATATCCGACGGCACTCGGCATTCGCCCCAACAAGGCGGAGACTTCGCTGCCTGCTTGTGAGAACCGAAAGATGTTGTCGATGAACAACAGCGTGTCGGTGCCGGTTGCGTCGCGGAACCACTCGGCCATGGTGAGGGCGGACAGCGCCACCCGCAATCGGGCGCCGGGCGGCTCGTTCATCTGTCCGAAGACCATACAAGTCTGTTCGATGACTGACCGGTCGGTCTTGCCGATCTTGGTTTCCTGCATTTCGAGCCAGAGATCGTTGCCCTCGCGGGTCCGCTCGCCGACGCCGGCGAAGACCGAATAACCGCCGTGAGCGCTCGCGATACGTGCAATCAGCTCGGTGAGGATGACGGTCTTGCCGAGCCCGGCCCCGCCGAAGAGTCCCGCCTTACCGCCACGGACGAACGGCGTAAGCAAGTCGATGACCTTGATTCCCGTCTCAAAGATCTCGGTCTTGGCGCTCAGGTTCTCCATCAAAGGAGGTTCGCGATGGATGGGCCAGCGCTCCTCGACCGTGACTGGGCCGCGGCCGTCGACCGGATCTCCCAGCAAGTTGAAGACTCGTCCGAGCGTTCCCTTGCCGACCGGCACAGTGAGCGAAGCACCGGTGTCGTGCACTTCGGTCCCGCGGATCATCCCGTCGGTCGATCCGAGGGCCACGCAGCGGACGCGCCCGCCCCCCAAGTGCTGCTGCACTTCGCCCGTGACCTTCACGTGCACGCCCTTGGCCTCACGATCGATCGTAAGCGCGTTATAGATTTCCGGGAGCGAATCTTCCGGGAACTCGGCGTCGAACGTCGAGCCGATGATCTGTGTGACGTGTCCGACGTTCGGCCCGGTCTTGTGCTTGTGTTTCTTTTCGTGAGTCGTCGTGCTCATGTTTTGTTTTCCGTGGACTCTCTGCCTCGATTGGCCGTTTATTCGAGAGCGGCAGCGCCGCCGATGATTTCACTCAGTTCCGACGTAATCTGCGTCTGGCGAGCCCGGTTGTAAAGCTGCGATAGCGATCCGATCATGTCGTCGGCATTCTCGGTCGCAGCCTTCATCGCCACGCGACGGAAAATCTGTTCGCTCACCGCCGCATCAAGAAAGCACTTGAAGAGCCGAGCCTTGAACGCGGCCGGGACGATCTCTTCCAGAATTTCGGCAGACGAGGGTAAGAACTCGTATTCGATTGGTTGCTTGTCGGTGGCGGCTGCGTGGGCCTGGGTCTGCAAACTGCCGATCGGCAGCAGAGTCTCCAGCGTCGCGACTTGGCGGGAGGCTGATTCGAATTTGGTGTAGGCGATCTGCAAGCGATCGATGGCCTTGCTGGTAAACGCTTCGATGAATCGGTCCGCGAGTTCCTCGACCTGAGCGAAGGTCGGCTTGTCCTCGAAGTGCGTGTACGTGCGGTCGGCCGGACGTCCCTGAAACTTCAGGAAATTGATGCCTCGTTTGCCCGAGACCTCGAGCGTTAGTGCCTCCTGCGTTTGTCGTGTCTCACGGATGCGGGCAATCACGAGCCGGAGCACTCCCGCGTTGTAACCGCCGCACAAACCGCGGTTCGACGTCAATACCAGCAGCGTCGTGGAGCGTGGCTCAGGCCTCGGCTCCAGGAGCGGATGCGAAATCTGCAGATTGGCCCGCGACAAGTCCGCGACGATCTCGGAGATCTTTTGTGTGTAGGCAGCGGCGTGGCTCGCCCGGTCCATGGCTCGCTTGAACCGCCCGGTGGCGATGAGTTCCATCGTCCGCGTGATCTTGCGGATATTTTTGACGGCCTTTAGCCGTTTGACGATCGCTCGCGCTTTTGCCATATCACCCAATATCCGAGAAGCCAGAACCGGCGGGCTTACACCCGCCGCTCGCCTCAGACACGTTCACTACTTCGCCGCAGCCAGTTCGTGGGACGCTTCCCATTCCTTCGCAAACTCTTCCAGGGCCTTGCGGAGGTCGGCCATCGTTGCGTCATTCAGCTCGCCCGTCTCTGCGATCTTGTCGCGGATCGCCGACTTGCGCTCTTTCATAAATGCGATCAATTCCTTCTCCGCTACGGCCACGTCCTTGATGGCGACCTTATCGAAGTAGCCTTGCGTGCCGGCAAAGATCGCGATCACTTGGTCGGCAACCGCGCGTGGCTCGTATTGCGGCTGTTTGAGCAGTTCGACCATTCGGTATCCGCGATCGAGCTGCCGCTGCGTCGCCTTGTCGAGTTCCGTTCCAAGTTGTGCGAAGGCTTCCAACTCGCGGAAGGCGGCGAGGTCGAGCCGTAAGCTGCCCGCCACGCGCTTCATCGCCTTGGTCTGGGCGTTGCCCCCCACCCGCGACACGCTGATACCGACGTTGATGGCCGGTCGCACACCGGCAAAGAACAGGGACGGCTCGAGATAAATCTGTCCGTCCGTAATCGAAATGACGTTGGTCGGAATATAAGCCGAAACCTCGCCTTCAAGCGTCTCGACAATCGGCAGCGCGGTCATCGATCCGCCGCCGAGCTGGTTGTTGAGCTTGCAAGCCCGCTCGAGGAGGCGGCTGTGGCAATAAAACACGTCACCCGGGTACGCTTCGCGGCCGGGAGGACGCCGCATCAACAAGGACAGCTGCCGGTAGGCCTGCGCCTGTTTCGAGAGGTCGTCGTAAATGACCAGTGTGTGCTTCCCCTGCCACATAAAATGCTCGGCCATCGCGGCACCCGCATAGGGAGCGACGTACTGCAGGGGGGCCGAATCGGACGCGGTGGCGCTCACGACGATGGTGTAGTCGAGTGCGCCGTGCTCGCGGAGCACTTCCACAACGCCGGCCGTAGAGCTGGCACGCGTCCCGCAGGCGACGTAGATGCAGATCACGTCACCGCCGCGCTGGTTGAGGATCGTGTCGAGGGCGACGGCCGTCTTCCCCGTTTTGCGATCGCCGATAATCAGCTCGCGCTGGCCGCGGCCGATGGGAGTCATCGCGTCGATGGCCTTGATTCCCGTCTGGAGCGGCTGCTTGACGGGCTGACGATCTGCCACGCCTGGGGCAATCGTCTCAACGGGCCGCCGTTCCGTGGTCACGATCGGACCTTTGCCGTCGAGGGGATTTCCGAGCGGGTCGACCACGCGACCGATGAGCGCCTCCCCCACGGGAACAGAAAGCAGCCGGCCAGTCGCTTTGACCTGGTCGCCTTCGGCGATCTCCAGGTAATCACCCAGAATGATGACGCCGACGCTGCTCTCTTCGAGGTTGAAGACGAGGCCGTTGACTCCGTTGGGGAATTCGACCATTTCGCCGGCCATCGCGGTCGAGAGGCCGTAACAGCGCGCGATGCCGTCGCCGACTTCCAGGACCTGACCGACCTCGCTGGTCGCCAGTTGTCCCTTGAAGTCTTCAATTTCCTTCTGGAGAACTGAAGCGATCTCGTCCGCTTTGAATTTCATGGAGACTCCTCTGCCGGATGCGTTCGCGCAATTGCGCGACGCGCGTGACCAGCGAGCTATCGTAGACGGTATCGGCGACCCGGATCACAATTCCGCCGATGAGCGACGGATCGACCTGGGTCTCGAGAATCGGATCAAAAGGAAGCGATTCGGCCAGGCGTTTTCGCAGGCGATCGCGTGCCTGGTCGCTAAGAGGCATGGCCGTTTTGATCTGCACCCGCTGCTTTCCGCTGCGGGTCTCCTGACGCAGGCGCGCCTCTCGCACAATCAGCCCAACGAGCTCGAGCCGATCGTGACGCACAAGCACTCTCAGAAAATTCGCGACGGTCGGACTCGTTCGCGAGGCGAACACCTGGTCGATCAGACGGATTTTTTCGTCCCGGCCGATGATGCGGGAAAAAAAAACCTCGCGCAGGTCAGGGAGCTTATCCAAGACGTCGTCAACGAACGAGCCCAGGTCTTCGAGCACTCCCTCTGTCCCCGTCCCAGCGGCATCGAGCAGTGCGTCGGCATAAGTGCGAGCAACCGCACGCGAGGAGGGATCCTCCATCACCGAAGCCACACGAGCTGCCTGGGGGTTTTGGTCTGTCATCGAGTTGTTGAACGCCGACGAAAATGAAAATCCGAACTACGAGCGGCGCGGGAACTGCGACAGGGCCTCTTCGATCAACCGGTCCTGGTCGGATGAAGTGACACTGCGGCCGAGCACGTGCTCGGTGGCTTGCGCGACCTCGTTGGCCATTACGTCGAACAAGTCCTTGAGTGCTGAGTCGCGGGCCCGCGAGATTTCCTGCACGGCCCGATCTTTGGCCGCCTGCGCCTCTTTCTGAGCCAGGCCCACGATCTCCTGCTTGAGGTGCTCGGCATCCCGACGTGCTTCGGCCAGCGCCTCGCGCACTTCTTCGTGCACTTGGGCCATCCGCTTGGCGTGCTCAGCGAGCATTTGTTCCGCCTTCAAACGGGCCGACTCCGCAGCCGAGATGTCGCCGCGAATCTTTCCTTCGCGCTGGTCGAGTGCGGAAATCAGGGGGCCCCAGGCGTAGCGGCCCAGCACCAGCAGAAACACCACAAAGGTGATCGCAGACCACAGGGCCAGGTCGCTCTTGAACTTGAGGGGAACCCCTTGGTCGTGCGATTCACCTACGGGGGCTTCGCCGCCCGTGAGTTCTCCCCCTTCGGCGTTTTCGAGAGCCTTCTCCTTGGCCGCCGGGGAGGACGGGGGTTGCGCGGCAAGCAGCGTGCCAGGGCAGCGCGCCACGAGCAGCGTCAGCAGTATGCCGCCCAGGCTGAGTTTGGCGATCCAGGTGCGCATTCGTTACCTCTCGCGACTCTCGGGTCCCGTTTGCCGAAAAAGCCGCTTGCTCAGCCGGCGACCGGCCACGCCGCACCGTTGCCGCCGATGCAGATGATGAGTGCGAAAAAGGTTGCCCCTTCGATCAGGGCGGCTGCGATCAGCATCGCGGTTTGGATCTGTCCGGCGACTTCGGGCTGGCGGGCCATGCTTTCGACGGCCGCAGAACCGATCTTGCCGATGCCGTAACCGGCGCCCAGGATCGTCACGCCGGCGCCGATGGCCCCGGAGAAATGGAAGCCATAGTTCTCGCCGGCAGCCATGGCCGGAACGGCCAGCGCCAAGACAACCGCGATCGCCAATGCACCGATCTCGACAGCTTTCTTCACGTCACCTCTCCTCAAAGCTTTCTGCTTCAATGTCGCCGACCCGCCACGACGCGCGCCCGCGATTCAACCAAAATACCGACGCTGATTTCAACTACCGGCCTGTTGCGATTTGCGGAGTCCGCCAACTCGGGCCGGAAACACTTCTCGGCTCGAAAGCCGTTCTCAGTGCGGGTTCACCGCCATTCCGATGAATAAGGTCGCCAAAAACGCAAAAATGTACGCCTGAATGAACGCCACCAGCAATTCGAGCGTGCCGACGAAAATCTGTCCGAAAATGCTCGAAGGCAGCACGATGTAGTACAGCCACGAATTGGAGGTCTGCGCGATGAACAGCAAGAGCACCGCGATCACCGTGTGGCCGCCCATCATGTTGGCAAACAACCGAATCGCCAGCACTCCGTGCTTGATCACGAAACCGATGATTTCGATCACGAAGATCAGCGGCAACATGATCACTTTCATGAATGGGGCCAATTCCATCTTTGGCACCATAGAAGCCCAAAAGCCGGCCACTCCCGATCGCTGCATACCGTAAAACATCACCGCCAGCACCGTGACCACGGCCAAAGCACCGGTCACATTGATCTCGGCGGTCGGGGAACCCAACCAGGGAAACGCTCCGAGCAGGTTGCAGATCAAGACATAAAAGAAACAGGTCCACACATAAGGCAAAAAGCGGTCGGCAGGATGTCCGGCCGCGTTCACCTCCTGATGGTCGGTTTCCGTGTGCACGTGGCCGTGCCCGTCGTGCTCGTGCCCAGCGTCTTCGTGATCGTGGTGGGGCACGCCGATAGTTGGGCGGACGACGTTGTCACGGATGTAAAGCGCGAGCGTTTCCCAGAAGTTCCACCAGGGGCCCTCCGGCGGACCACCCGTCGCAATCCGGCGGGAGAGCCCTCGGAAGACCAACAGCACAAACAGCCCCGCCACGAGCTGCAGCACCATGTATTTCGTGATCTGAAAGCTGTGGTCATCCCACAACGGGATTTTCGGCAGATAAATTCGGGTTTCGCCAGCCTTCCGCCAAAAGCCCGGCAAGTGGAAGTACGGCCAATCCCGAACGTGATGGAAAATGTCACTTTCACCCGGAGGAGCCGCCATCGCAGATCAGACTCCTCCTGCGTGCGGCTGGCTGTTCGCATTGCCAGAGCGCGGCAAAACCAAAAACGTTTCAACGCCCAACAGGACCACGTAAAACGCCAGCAGCCAGATCACGAACTCCCGCAATCCCAACCTGGGATCGGCGGACTGCACAATCACCATTCCCAAAAAGACGAACACCATTCGCAAGAGCATCGACCCGAGAATCACGATCGGGACCTGCCCTCCGGCGGCGCCGTAGACCGCTGCCAGCCAGAAGACGATCAAGCCCGGGATCGTGCACAAAACGGCCGCTACCGACAGACCGATCAGTGCTTCGCGTCCCGCGACGAACCATGCAGGCCCCAGCAGCAAAGCCCACAGCACGCCGGTCGCGACCGCCAACCAACCGCAGCGCGACCATGCGAGCTGAATCGGGGTTTGCGCGGTCGATCGGGTCGCCATTAACCTAAACCCTTACTTCTTTGCCCGACCGGAGGAGCCCGAACCCGTCTGTCGAGCAATTGCCATCAAATGCCACAGAGCCGCCGAAAATCCCAATAGTGCCCCGACCGCAACCAGCCATGGTTCTGTGCCCCAGCGTTGATCGGCCAAGCGGCCAAGCCACGCCGGCAGTGCCATCTCAATCGCAATCGAGGTGATCTGCTGAGCCCAATACATCCCGACGGCCATCGGCGGGCGGTCGTCGTCCGAAGTACCAGGCACAAGAAACCTCCCGGCAGACGCCGACGGAGGCCAGGATTCTCAGGCAAGCGTGCATGACCGCCACGACGTCACAAACAAGCAAGTCTCGGCAAGCCTTGCACGCTTCTCACTCATCACTTCGTTTGTGTTTTCGCGAAAAGTGTATTCCCTGTCATGGGGGGTGTCAAAGCAGCGAGACGACCGAAACGCGATTTCCCAAGAGTGGGGCGTGCTATTCCCAATCGCGGGGAACATTGGGGTGTTGAGGAAAAATTTCCGAGCCTCCGTGACAAGGGCAGACACATCGCTTGCGTGGCGAAGCCGAGGCGGACTGACGCCGGTAGTCGGCGGATCGGTCTGCGGCGAATGTTTTGAATCGTCTCAGTGCGAGTGCGAAGCGCAACCGCACTAAATTCGGAGTCGGTTTGCGATTCCGTTGTGCTTGTCGACGGGTCGCGATGCCGCGCGTCTACGGACACTCCAATGGTCAGTCGTCCGCTCGTTAGACGCCGGATGTGAGGCGCGCCCGTTCCCGGAGCGCGATTGGCAATCATCGGGAAACTTGGATAGAGCTAATTCGATCTCACGATACCATCTAGGTGGCGCTGTTAACTGATCTTTTGTACACATTATTGCACTAGGTGTTTTCCCGTGCACCAATCCAGATTGAGTCTGACGTTTGGCAACTCGTAAATAATTTTGTATTAATGATTTATGAAATCTGCGGCCGGCTCCGCGGACTTTTATTTGCAGGGCGCAATTGAAACTTTTGAGTCCGGGTTGATAAAACCAATGAGGTGAATCTTTCACATCCAGTCCAGTTCAGCGAGTTCGTCGCTGGGACTTGATTCACACCAGATAACATTCCGCGTCAGTTTCGCGCGGATCGCGCCACTTGGCCGAAAATGCGCTGGGACCGCTGAGCTCGCCGCAATTCGGTTGGGCGTGATCCAAGCATCCGAAACAATCGTTTCGGACAATCGAGGCACGGACCGCCGCCGCCGGAGACCCCGCTGCTGAAGCCTTGATGGTTTCTTCAGCTTGATCCTTCCTAAGATCGGGAATCCGCAGGTGATTCGCAGATTCTGTCGTTGCGCGACCCGGTTCGATCGAACGGGCCAAACCGACCGCGGCCCCTCGTTTTTCACGCGCGCCCAGTGGGCTCAGTCGGCCCATTCGGACGGAGATTACACCTCATGACCGTTACTGCACTTCGCGCATTGACACGCAAGGCTCTCGCAGCTCGGGCCAAAAAGCATCAAATCGCCGGCTGGCATGAGATGACGAAAGACGAACTCGTTTCCGCTCTGGCCATTTCGTATCGCCGGCAATTGGGCCGCAACCGCAACGGTGCTGCCAACCCAACCAAGCCGCGCAACGGACACCGAAATGGAGCACCCCATCACGGTGTCTCTCCACAGCCGCTGCGCGGCGACCGTCTCGAACGCGATGCCAAGACCGACCGCCGTTATTTTCACGGCGGACCTTTGCGTGGCCGACGGTTGCTGAAAGCGGCGATGGCATCAGCGGCGCCGGCCGCGCACGATTCGCTGGTGGCCGAAGGGACCGATCCCTGCTGGGTGCGGGTCCGTTGGACTCTGTCGCGTGACACGCTGACCCGAGCCGAGGCCGCACTGGGCGTGCAATGGCATCACGCACTCCCCGTACTGCGGGTGTGGGACGTGACCGGAGACGATGCCGGGGCTTCGGCGCAGACTCGCGTTTGCGACGTTGAAATCCACGGAGACGTCGACCACTGGTATCTGCCGGTCGATCCCGCTCCGCGTCGGTATCGGATTCAGATTGGCTACCGCGCACCGAACGGGTTGTTTTTCGTAATGGCCCAATCGAATCGCGTCCAAACGCCGCGGCCCGGCGCCCATTCCCTGCAAACACGATTGCGAAAGGGTGGCAACCGGACAAACGGTTCTGCGGACGTCTCCGTCGACCTCGAAAAGCGACCGACGTACGATCTCCGAGCGCTCCCGACCGCGAAGCTTCCCGTCCCACGGATCGTGTCCAATGGAAGTAGCCCGGAATCCGGTGAAACCGAGGTTCCGGGCGACCCTCCGGTCGAGTTGCGTTTGCATGCAGAGCTGATCCTGCATGGTTCAACCGATCCTCAAGTCGAACTGAAACTCCTGGGCGAGCGGATTCCTGTGAGCCGCGACGGGACATTTTCCCAGCGGTTCACTCTTCCCGAAGGACGTCAGGTGATCGACGCGGTGGCGACCACGCGCAACGGCTGCCACCAGCGGACCATTGTGCTGGGCATCGAGCGAAACACGAAGGAACTCGAGCCCCAATGGTTTGACCAGATCGATCTTTGACCGTTTGCCGCGTGCCAGTCAGAGTTCCCTGAATCGTCCGAGTTGTCGGCGCGGCTTGAGACGAGGCGCCCGCCGCAATATCCTCAATAACGACCAGTTCGATTGCGGCGAAGACGAAGAAGGCGGAAAACTCAGGTTCGACTGTCGCAAGCTCCAGCTGGACCGCATTTGTTTGAGTTGACCGCGAGGCAGCGCCGGAGAATGGGTTTGCCTCTTGGGTTCCTCTCTCGCTCCGGTAGATCTGTGTCAGCCGCAACGCTCGCTTCGGCTCGCCGATGAGGACTCCATGTTTGGCCTGTTGCCGAAGAATCTCGAATTCTTTGACTGCTTCGACCGCGCCGTCCAAAACGCCGTGCACTCGGCGATGCTACTCTTGGAATATGCCAAGGTCGGCGATTACCGCCGCACCGAACTCGTGACGGCCATCATGGACGCGGAGCATACGGGCGACCGTGTCACGCACGAAACGCTCGACCGGCTCGAACAGACCTACATCACGCCCATCGATCGCGAGGACGTTTATAGCCTGATTACGCGCATCGACGATGTGGTCGACATGATCGACGCCGTCGCCCAGCGGATGATGTTTTATAAGATCGAATCGGTCCGACAGGACTTCGTCAACCAGTGCGAGGTCCTGGTCAAGGCCAGCCGTCTGATGACCGACGCCGTGGGGGCCCTGCGACGGATGAAGGAGTTGCGGCATCCAAAAAACGGCAAGATGTCGCTGGACCAGTTGATCATCGCGGTCCACGAGGCGGAGGAAGAGGGGGACGCGATCCACCATCACTTCCTCGCGGAGTTGTTTGAGTGCGGCCTCGACGCCTTTCAAGTCATCAAGTGGAAAGAACTGTATCAGCTGGTGGAGGAAGCCATTGACTATTGCGACGACGTGGCCTGCGTCGTTCACCGGATTGCACTGAAAAACGTTTGACCTTCCGGAGCTCATCCAACCAAGGACAGCGCTGACCTTCGTCCCTTGTCTCTTCGCTAGCTCACGATTCAATCCCTCTGCCCGCGCTTAAGAGGATCGTCGTCGCATGCGCTCACCAGATCAAAATCGTCGTCGAGCGTGGTTCGCGCTGGGCGTGTTGTTTCTGATCAACATGCTCAATTTTTACGATCGGCAGATTCCCGCGGCGGTCACCCCGTCGATCGTTAGCGAGTGGAATCTGAGCTACACCAAGATGGGGCTGTTGGGCACGGCATTTGTGCTGATCTATGCGGCGGTCGGCGTCCCCCTCGGACGACTCTCGGATCGATATTCTCGGACCCGCATTTTGGGCGCCGGAGTGACGGTGTGGAGCTTGCTGACAGCCGCTTCGGGGATGACCTGGAGTTATGCCTCGATGTTCGTGACGCGCCTTGGCGTCGGAGTGGGCGAGGCAAGCTGCGCCCCTGCCGCCAATTCGCTCGTGGGCGACCTATTCCCGCCGCGACAGAGAGCGCGGGCGCTCGCAATTTTCATGCTGGGACTCCCGATCGGGATCTTCTTAAGCACCACTGTCAGCGGTTGGCTGGCGCAGCACGCCAGCTGGCGAACTGCCTTTTACATCGCGTGCATCCCCGGGCTCGTTTGCGGAGCGGCGACGCTATTCATGCTGGAACCGAAACGCGGTGGTTCGGAGCGCGAGCATACGGCTCCATCCGCCAGTCCGCCCGCGCCGCGCCCGCAGCGTCCCGGCTCTCCCTATCTCATCGTGCTGGGAACGCCGACGATTGTGTGGATCATCGTTTCGGGCGCGCTGCACAACTTCAATATGTATGCGATCAACTCGTTCTTGCCCGCGATGATCGAGCTGCGGCATCATTTGGACCACAGCAAAGCCGGCTTGATCGCCGGGATCGTGCTTGGAGCCGTGGGCGTCGTTGGCATGCTGGGAGGCGGGTGGCTGGCCGACCTTGCGCAGCATTCGCGGCCGAACGGGCGGCTGCTCGTCGCCACGGCTGCAATGTTTCTCTCGGCCCCGCTCATCTACTTGGGATTGAACCAGGCCCCGGGTTCGATCGCGAGCTTCATGATCTTCACCGGCGCCGGCGTGATGTTCGTGTACGTGTATTACGCCAGCGTGTACGCCGCAATCCAAGACGTGATCGAGCCCGGATTGCGCGGAACGGCGATGGCCCTCTACTTTTTCGCCATGTATCTGGTCGGCGGAGCGTTTGGTCCGTCGGTGATGGGAAAACTGAGTGACGTGCTTTCAACTCGCGCAATGGATGCTGCGGGTGTCACCGCGGTTGGGGGTACGATTCCTCCCGAGTTTCGAGAAATCGGACTGCATCAAGGGCTCTACGTGCTCCCCGCGGTCTGCCTGGGGCTGGGAATCGTGCTCTTTGCGGCATCGCGCACTGTCGCACGCGACATGCGTAAGCTCGAGGAGTGGTACGAACAAGCCGAGCAGGCGCCGGTGATGGAGCCGGCGATTCTGGCGGCGGGCGAGGCCGTTGCCGGACGCTGACGTCTGCGCCGCTTACGGTTCCGAACTTGCGAAAATCTCCGCAGGGGAAACGGCTCGCCGCTCGCGGACCGACCTGTAACACGCGTCGACGAGGGCCATCGTATGCAGGTTATCTTCGCCGCTAAGGTCCGGCGCGTGGTTTTCTTCTAGAGCGCACAAAAGCTCGGCCATCGGCCCGGCGAAGGCGTCGGGGAACCAGGCCTCGGGCCAAGTGGGCCGCGACCAGCGACCCCGTTGGCGGACGCTAGTCCACTCGAGTGTGCTGGGAGTGCGCTTCGGATAATCGGGCCAGCCGATCGTGCCGCGAGCGACTCCCTCGGTTCCTTCGACCCGCCAGCGAATGCCGATGTCACCCGCCGCGCCTTCGATCGAAGGTCCGGTCCAAACGTCATCCCAGGCCGCAGCACGCAGACCGTTTTCGTATTCCAGGATATAGAGACAAATGCCGTCCTCGTGCGGAAATTCCTCCGCCGTTCGCGGATCGGGCCGCACGCTGGCGTAAACGCGGTCCGGGTTCCCGAAGAGAAAGCGGAATGCGTCGAGATGGTGGATGCTCATGATTCGCAGGGTGACCCATCCCTGCCGCTGTTGCCACGGCATCCAATGCGGGATCGCTCGCATTTCGATGGCGGCCAAAACGGGCGTGCCAAGCTCGCCTCGCACTAAGAGATCTCCGCAGGCGCGAATCGATTGGTCGTAGCGCATGTTTTGGTTGACGGCCAGCGTGATGCCGGCGTTCTTGCAGAGCGCGACAATTTCTCGAGCCTGACCGAAGCTCACTCCGAGCGGCTTTTGCGCGAGAATGCCCCGCACGTGGTCGGTGTGCCGAACGGTCTCGCGAACGATGTCGAACTGCACGTCGGGCGGCACCGCGATGTCGACCACCTCGATACGCCGATCGGCCAAGAGCGCGCGGTAATCTCCGTAAACCGTTGGAATGCCGTGGCGGCTGGCGACCTCGGCAGCGCGCTGGCGGGTTCGGGACGCGATCGCGATCGGTTCAAAGCCGGAACCTCGATAAGCCACGAGATGGCACTCATCCATGATGAAACCCGCCCCGATACAGCCGATGGGAACCGCCTTGTTCCGCGGCATGCGCGGCAAATAATTGAGGGCTTCCGGCGGTCCCTTCACGATCCCCTCTTGATACGATGAACCATTGCCATCGATCGCCGCGCCGACGACTCGCAAGAGAAATGCATGACCTCGCCACCCCGATCTCAGATCATCGTAAAGTCAGGCTCGACACCTGAGGAGGAGGCGAAGCGGCAATCGTTGTTTGAACTCTTCGACCAGTGCCCAATCCCGGCAGCCGAGCGCCTCGACAACTTGGGTCTGTTCATCAAACGACAAGCGCTCTCGCGCATTCTTTGGATGCACGAGCTGTATCAGAAGATCATCGACGTCCCCGGGATCGTAATCGAATTCGGCGTCCGTTGGGGACAAAACCTGGCCCTGTTCGAGTCGTTCCGGGGAATGTACGAGCCCTACAACTACACCCGGAAGATCGTCGGTTTCGATACATTCTCGGGGTTTCCGCAGCCCACACCGCAAGACGGCAATGATCCGTCAGTGGTGGCCGACGCCTACAGGGTGTCGGAGAACTACCAGGCGTATCTCGAAAACCTGCTCGCCTATCACGAATCCGAATGCCCGATCAGCCACATCAAGAAATTTGATCTCATTCGCGGCGACGCACCGGTCAAGCTCGCGGAGTACCTCGACGCCCATCCCGAAACCATCATCGCGCTGGCGTACTTCGATTTCGATCTCTATGAACCGACGAAGAAGTGCCTGGAATTGATTCGCGACCGTCTGACGCGCGGCAGCGTGCTTGGCTTCGACGAGCTGAATTTCGAGGGGTTCCCGGGCGAAACGATCGCGCTCCGCGAAACATTGGGATTGGATCGCTACGCGCTCCGCCGTTCGCCGCACAACCCGCTTCCGTCATACCTGGTGATCGATTAGCCGGTTTTGACCAACCTCTTGTGTTGCAGCTCGTGCTCACTTCCTATCCCCCCTTATTTGCCCCATCGCTCTTGATATTGACCCTCCCACGACGGCGCACATACGATCCGCCGATTTTTCGGTCGTCCTGGGAAACGGCCATGCGCCTGAATGCGCCCCAAAGACCACTGCTGTGGATCATGCTGGGGGCACTTGCGCTGAGAATGGGGGCGGCGCTCCTCTTGCAGCATGATCTGGACTTCAACAAAAAACGTCCGTTCCTGATCACGGGGGACGCCGAGGGATATTGGGAACTGGGGCGAGAAATCGCCCGTGGGGAGCCGTACCAGTTGTACGATCCGCCGCGACGTGTCGAACGAATGCCCGGATATCCCGTCTTTGTCGCGGGAGCAATTCGGCTCTCGCAGGTCCTCGGGCTTGCGGAGGGACGGCAGTACTTTGTGGCGCGCCTGCTGATGGCCTTGGTCGGAACCGCGAATTGCGCCTTAGTCGCGCTGCTCGGCCGCGAATTGTTCGACTCTCGCACGGGAAACTCAGCGGCAGCAATCGTTGCGGTGGCACCGCCGTTGATCGGATTTAGCGCGATCCTGCTGAGCGAGACTCTCTTTGCGACGGGACTCCTGGTGAGCCTCTGGTGCATGGCACGTCTCGTCCGGGATTCCGGCGCGGGCAGCGGAATCGGTCGCCTACTGGCCTTGGCTGCCCTCACCGGACTGACGATTGCGATCGCCGTTTACGTGCGTCCCAGTTGGCTGTTGGCCGCACCAATCTTCGCGGGGATTTTTGCCGTGTCGCAAGTCAGAAGACGATCCTTCGTGAAGGGATTGCTTCCAGCCGCAGTTGTCGTTTTGGTGGCTTACGGTGCCCTGTTTCCCTGGGCGTACCGCAACCATCGAGTCACGAGACATTGGATCTCTACGACGCTTTGGGTCGGCGCGAGTCTGTATGACGGGTTCAATCCGGGCGCGACGGGCGACAGCAATCTCAAATTCGTGGACGAGGACCGGCTCTTTGACCGCATGTCGGAATACGAGGTCGATCAGCATTACCGAGCCAAGGCTATTGAGTACATCCGAGAGCATCCCGACCGCGCCGCTTGGCTCACCCTCGAGAAGCTCAAGCGGTTTTGGATGCCGTGGCCCAATGCCAAACAGTTTGATGGACTCTTTCCGAAAGTCGCCGTCGCCGTCTACTTCATTCCGATCTTGCTCGCTGCCGTCATCGGGTGGCTGACCGGTCCGCGCAACTTCTGGGCTTGGACGCTCACGCTGGGACCGATTTTGTATTTCTGCGCCCTGCACGCCATTTTCTTGGGATCGCTGCGCTATCGGCTGCCGGCCG
>DASZIA010000469.1:0-7776 GCA_035949535.1 Planctomycetaceae bacterium
CTTTTCAGTCGGCAGTCAACGCGATTTGATGGAACAAACGGGCCAAGCGGGAGGCCCCGACCAGGAAGGTCCCGACCAAGGAGGTTTGCCTGAATGACGGGATGTCTGCGACTGGCGCTGGCCATCCATATCCATCAGCCCGTCGGCAATTTCGATGGCGTTTTCGAAGACGCCTATCGCGACAGCTACGCGCCCTTTGTCGAGGTTCTCCGCGAGAATCCGAAAATTCCGGTCAGCCTGCACGTTTCCGGCAGCTTGATGGAATGGCTGGTCGACAGGCATCCGGAATACATCGACGGCGTTCGCGAACTGGCTGAACGGGGTCAGGTCGAGCTTGTGGGCGGGCCGTTCTATGAGGCGATCCTGGCGGGCATCCCCTCGCACGATCGCATCGGTCAGATTGCCGCCTATTCGCGCTACCTCGAGCAGCTCTTCGGCGTCAAAGTTCGCGGCATGTGGATGCCGGAGCGGGTCTGGGAACAGAATTTCACCGGCGACATCACGCGGGCCGGCATCGAATACACGGTGCTCGACGATCACCACTTCAAAAGCGCCGGCCTCCGCGACGAGCACCTTTACGGCTATTACCTCTCCGAGGACGAGGGTCGTCTGCTCAAGGTCTTTCCGGGCAGCGAAAAACTGCGGTACACGATTCCCTTCCAGGAACCCGAGGAAACGATCCGTTATCTGCGCGAAATCGCCGAAAAACACCCCAATCCAGTCGTCTGTTTCGGTGACGACGGCGAGAAATTCGGGACCTGGCCAGGCACGAAAAAGCATGTCTACGAAAACGGCTGGTTGAATCGCTTCCTGAACGCGCTGTTGGAAAACGGCGACTGGCTCAAGCTCTGCACGCTGAGCGAAGCGGTCGACAATGTGCCTCCGGTGGGCCTGATTTACCTGCCCGATTGCAGCTACCGCGAGATGACCGAGTGGGCCCTCCCGGCCGATCGCCTGGCGGAATTTGAGGCGCTGGCCCGGCGCAAACAGCACGATCCTGACTGGCAAGCGCTGCGCCCGTATATTCGCGGCGGCACGTGGCGCAATTTCCGCGTGAAATATCCCGAAGCCAACGAGATGTACACGCGGATGCTGCAAGTCAGCCAAAGATTGCAGCAGATCACTTCCGAAGAAGAAGACGTCGAGCGGCCCCATTTCATCAACCAGGCCCGGACCGAGCTTTATCGCGGTCAGTGCAATTGCTCGTATTGGCACGGAGCGTTCGGCGGGCTTTATCTTCCCCACTTGCGGCACGCCGTCTACAACCACCTGATTGCCGCCGACACGCTTTTGGAGTCGGCCATCGCCCGCCCGGCCCGCTGGGTGCAGATCGACGCCGACGACTACAATCTCGACGCCCGCAAGGAAGTCCGCATCGCGGGCGATCGGCTCGTGGCCTTTCTCGCGCCGAGCCGGGGCGGCCATCTTTACGAGCTCGACGTGCGGGGCGTGCGGCTCAATCTGCTCGGCACCCTCAACCGCCGGCCCGAGGCCTATCACGACCTGGTCCGATCCGCGGCTCATTCGCAGCACGATCCGAACGCGGTTGCGAGCATCCACGATGCCGTGCGATTCAAGCAGCCCGATCTCGACCGGATGCTGATCTACGACAACTGGCCCCGCAAGAGTTTGGTCGACCATTTCTTGCCCGCCAACATCGATCCAGCCGCTCTGCGCCACGGTGCCGGCGAAATCGGCGATTTTGTGCTCGGTGTTTATGAGACGAAGCTGCGGCGCTCGCCCGGACGCGTCGAAGCGGTTTTGTCCCGCGACGGCGTCGTCGGTTCCCGCCGCATCCACCTCGAGAAATCGATCGCACTCGAGGCGTCGGCCGGAAATCGACTCGACATCCGCTACGAATTGTCGAATCTGCCGCCCGGCGAACGGTTTCATTTCGCCGTCGAATTCAACTTCGCCGGCCTGGCCGCGGGGGCGTCAGACCGCTACTTCTATGACGGCAGCGGCCGCCAGCTCGGCCGGCTCGAGTCGGTCCTCAATCTCAAACAAGCCGAGCGGATCGGGTTGGTGGACGAATGGCTTGGAATCGACGTGGGCATCGAACCCTCACTCGCCAGCGACATCTGGACGTTTCCCATTCAGACGGTGAGCCAGTCCGAGGGGGGCTTCGAGCTGGTGCACCAATCGAGCGCGGTCGTGCCGCACTGGGATTTCCTGGCCGGACCCGAAGGGCGCTTTCGCGTGGAACTGTCGCTGATTTTCGACACGTCAGCCGCCCAGGCCCGCGAACTCTCAAAGGCCGCGGTCGCCACGACGTAGTCGTTATCAAATCACGCGGCGAGGTTTCCTTCCTGGGACCGCTTTGGTCCCTCATTCCGCGGAAGTGTCCCGTCCCACCGGTTTCACCCTCTCCCAGTCCCCTGGGAGAGGGCCGGGGTGAGGGCTCTGTGCGTTTCTGTCTTATAAAGATGTGTGTCCCGTCCCACCGGTTGCTCGTCCTAAGTTATTTCGCGAGCGGATATTAAGGTGGGACAAGTTGTGATCCCGCAAACTTGTCCCATCGGTTCGCGAAACAGTCCCGTCCCACCGGTTTCACCCTCGCCCAGTCTGCTGGGAGAGGGGTGGGTGAGGGCATCTTCCCTTTGGTCCAGTCCGTGTTCTTCCTAAGCAAGAGTCCCGTCCCACCCGTGTCCCGTCCCACGGCCCGGAGTCAACTTTCGCCGGACTAAAGTTTCGCACAGGAGGTCACAGAGGTAACGGAGGGGGTAGGATCAACGTAGTCTGACCTCTGTTGCCTCTGTGACCTCCTGTTCAAAACTCTTGGTCCGTCCTGCCGGGGATCCTTTCCCCCCTTAGTGAAAAAGGATCCCCATCACAGGCGGGGATCTATTTTTCGTTCCCGCCGGGGATCTTTATCCCCACCGGACAGACTCTGACCGCCGTCGCCTCCGCACCAGAGACAGCCTCGCACCAGACAGCCTCCGCACCAAACAAATGGAACCGGCAATCGGCAACGCGATCCGCCGGCGCGCGCTGCGAATCTCCCTCGCCTCGCAGCACGGTGCCTATTTCCAGCCTACCGCAAAAAGCGGCCGCCGCCGAGCCCGAGATTCTAGGGCCGTGTAAACAACTTTGAAAATTTTCCTGACCTCACAGGTCCGGCTTGCCGGACCCGCCGGTTGGCGTCCAAGGCGAACTCCGCCTCCCGTTACCGCCGAGAAGCGGAGCCCACTTTCAGCGATTTTGCGAAGTTGCCCCACCCCACGCGGTCGGCCTCCCAGGATCGCGATTCCAGAGTCGGACTCTTGTCAGAAAAATCTCCGGAATCGACCTTGATATGTGCTTACATTTGTAGTAATGTGGCCGACGTGGTGAGTACATTTGTGGTCACGGAAAGATGCGAGTGCCTGGTATGAGCATTGCCGACAACATTTCCGACGCCGAATGGCTGGTGATGCAGGTGCTCTGGGATCTGAAACGAGCCACGGCGGGAGAGGTGATCGCTCGGCTTGCGGGAACCAATGATTGGAACCATCGCACAGTCCGCACTCTTATCCGGCGGCTCGTCGATAAAGGCCTGGTGGCCTGTGACGTCGATGGCCAGCGCTATGAATACCGGCCTGCTGTGAGCCGCCAGGCTTGTGTCCGCGATGAAGGACGATCCTTCGTGAGCCGCGTTTTCCGCGGCGATGTGTCCTCACTCTTGATTCATTTCGCACGCGAGGCGGGGCTGGACAAAGAGAAGCTGCGCGAGTTGCAGAGCCTGCTCAATGAAGACCAAGACGCGGGCCGAGAGAACGACCATGCATGACCTCTCGAAGTGGGTTGACTTGGCCGGCGCGACGGTGTGGTACGCTTCCTGGCACGCGGCCGTTCTAGCAGGGGTCCTGCTCGTCATCATGCGGGCACTTCAGAGGGTGGTCCCTGCGGGCCCGCGCAGTCTGTTGTGGCTTGTCATCTTCGCGCGGCTCGCCATGCCCGCAGCGCCCGCCTCCTGTTTGAGTCTCGACGCCGCGTTTGGCCGCTGGAATTCCGTGGACGTCTCTAGGCTCCCCGGAATCGGCGCCGCCGATAGGCGTGTGTCTGAGACAGCAGGCCGGAGCCCGGCACTGCGTCAGAGCCCTCGTCTGGATCGTTTGAAAGTCGAAGCGCCTCGACGTTCGGTTTCCGGAACGAGCGATTCTTTAGATGTTACGCACTGGCTCTGGCGGCTTTGCCTCATTGTCTGGCTCGCGGGAGTAGCCGCTTTGAGCATCCGCTGCGGATGTGCGTCTATTCGGCTCAGGCGGTTAATCGGGCGCTGCGAGCGCGTCGAGGAGACTCACGTGCGCCAGTTGGCAGAGGAGTGCCGGCGCCAATGTGGCCTGATTTTCACCCCCGTCATCCGACGAGCCCCAGCCGGCCTTGGCGCGGCCCTGGTGGGACTGATACGCCCCGTGCTCCTGGTCTCGGATCGCACACTTTGTCGAGATCCGGCCGAACTGCGGCTCATTCTGCTTCACGAGATGCGCCATGCTCGCGTGGGCGATTGTTGGTTCGCCTGGTGGATCCGCCTGCTGAGCACCATCCATTGGTTCAATCCGTTTGTCTGGCTAAGCGCCCGTGCCTGGCAAGCGGAGCGCGAACTAGCCTGCGACGCCTGGGTCTTAAAACAGGCTGGTGCAACCGAACGCCTGCGATATGGTCGCACGCTGCTTGCCGTCCTCGAAGAGACGAGTGGGACAAATACTACTCTCCTTTCAATTGCAATGGCGTCGCCCGCGAATCTGATCGAGCGTCGGCTTCGGCAAGTCAACCGCCCGACTGCCGATTCCAATTGGAGGCGCGCTCTGGCCGTGGTCCTGGCAGCGATTTTGGCGGCGACTGGGTTGACCGACTCGGTCCGCTCGCAACCTCGTGACTCCAACCTATCTCCTCGAAACGCGAACTCGACAGGCTCCGCGAAGACGAGTCGCGAGGAGGAGCCAAAATCGTTCACCGTCGTCGTCGCGGAACATGCATTCCTCGTACAAGGTAAAATCGCTCAGAACACCGTCCTGACCGACTGGAAACTGGTTACCTGGCAAGAGCTACAAAGCGTGCTTCGCGAGAGGGCGAAGGTCCGTCCGATCACCATCGAGGTCCTCTTCACGAATGGCAGCGCGCATCAGTTCGATGACCTGCAAAAGCGGTTTTTTGAATTTCACAAGGAGTTCGGCGCACGCGTGATTCTTAGCTTCGCCGGCCCCAATGCGTCAAAACGCTACGACGCGATCCGCGGAGCGGACGATTTGAAAACGGATCGTCTTGGGCGCCGGGACGGAACGCTGCTACTCGCGGACGGCAGGCCAGCCGCCGGCGCAACCGTCTTGCTACGCGAAAAGAGTCAATTTCCGTGTTGCATCTATCTCGACAACGGCAACCTGCGCGATCCAGCCGACGAGGTCTGGGCAAAGACCGACGAGCAGGGACACTTCACTCTGTTTTCAAAGGATGACCACTTTGCCGTCGCCGCCCTCCATCCGTCGGGCTTTGCAGTCGCGACGGGAAAGGAGCTTGAGAACGGACGCGCACTGACACTCCAGCCTTGGGCGCGGATCAATCTCAAAGCGTACGCAGAAGTCGGACTGGCCGCCTCTCAGAGCGCGGATGGGAAAGACGCCATCCACATGGATTTTCAGGTTTTCTCGGGCACGCGCCGCGGAATCCAAATTCCGCCGGGCCGCGTTTCGCTGCAGCGGTTTCTCAAGCACCAGTTTTTCGACAGTCGAACAATCGAGGTCGCTCCCGCCGAGACAAAGGAAGTCGACGTGCAACCTCCACCGCCGAAACCAGCCGCCAAGACAACCGAGACTCGCAAGCAGAGCTGACCAATCCAGCGCGGTGGTGCCGCACTGGGATTTCCTGGCCGGACCTGAAGGGCGCCTTCGCGTGGAAATGTCGCCGACTCTCGACACGTCGGCCGCCCAAGCCCGCGAACTCTCAAGGGTCGCGGTCGCCACGACATCGTGTGGCCAAGCGATGTAGGGTGGGCCAAGACCGCGAAGCGGTCGCAGGCCCACCCCTATTACCACCCACGAGTCTCATGGTTAAACGCTAAGAATGGTGGGCCTGCGGCCCGAAGCGGGCCTTGGCCCACCCTACGCCGGCGACGCAGCGCACCGAATTCAAGCGTCCGCGTGGGTGCCCGCCGGCGTCGCCGGCTCTGACTCGCGATTGGCGCGCGTTTCGGCAGGCGACGCGCTTGCCTCGGCGTGGGGCGTGTCGAGTAGTTTGCTCGTGACGCGGTTGAGTCCCACCTGTGGCGAGGCGAGGGGATCGCTCGCCGCCGCGGGTCGCTCGTCGAGGCGCATCGGCAGCCGCACGGTGAACGTGCTGCCCCTGCCGAACTCGCTGACGACGGAGACTTCGCCCCCGAGCAGCTTCGACAACTCCTTGACGATCGAAAGACCCAGGCCCGTTCCGCCGTATTCCCGCGTCATCGCGTCGCTTTGACCCGGGAGCGTGTGCCCCTGCCGGAACTTTTCGAAGATCATCGCCTGCTCATTGAGCGGGATGCCGATTCCCGTATCCTCGACCACAATCTCGAAAAAGAGGTCATCGACGCGGTTGGCGCGCAAGCGTACGCGACCGCCTTCCGGCGTGAACTTGATCGCGTTGGAGAGCAGGTTGTCGAGAATTTGCTGGATTTTGACCGAGTCCTGCACCAAAAGCGGGATTTGCGGGCCGATCTCGAACGAGAGGTCGATGTTCTTCTTTTCTGCCAGCGGATTGAGCGAATTGACCTGCCGTTCGACCAGGTCGGCGAGCGAGCACTCGACGATCTGGATTTCCATCCGGCCGCTCTCGATTTTGGCCAGATCCAACAGGTCGTTGATCATCGCCATCAGGTTGTTGCCCGACGTTTGGATGTTGCGAACGAACCGCTTTTGCTTGTCGCTGATGTTGTCCGAGCGGGCCAGGATGTCGCTGAAGCCGAGGATGCTGTTGAGCGGCGTCCGCAGCTCGTGGCTCATCGTCGCCAGAAAATCGTCCTTGAGCTTGTTCATCTCGTAGAGCCGCAGGTTGACCTGGGCCAGCTGGTCGACTTTCGCGTCGAGGTCGGTGTTGACCGCGCGCAGCTCGTCCTGCACGGCGACGAGGTGCCGCAACATGCGGTTGAAAGCATGGCTCAACTCTTCGAACTCGTCTCCGGTGCGAATGTCGGCTCGCTGCTCGAGGTTGCCGCGGGCCACCTGATCGCTGACGTCCTTTAAGTGCAGCACGGGCTTCACGATCACGTACCGCACGATGGCGTAGGCGGCCAACATGGCGAGGAACGCGGTGCCGATCGCCGTCGCTAGGAGAATGGCATTGTTCCGCGCCACGGCCTCGCGCGTCGCCTTGAGGGGGAGCGTGATCTTCACCACGCGCATCAAGTCGCCCTCTTTGATTTTGGCGTCGCTGAGGACCGTGTCGCGATGGCACAGGGCGCAGGCCTTCTCCGCTTTAATCGCCGCAAAATAGTGGTACTCTCCGCGCTCTTTGTCGATGCGCGAGTACTCGCTTTGGGGACCTTTCACGATCGCTTCGATCGCGTCGTAATCCTCGATGTCGCCAGGACGGAATTCGGGCTCGGAGCCGACTGCGCTTCCCCGTTGGAGGTCTGGCTTGAAGAAGCGGAACGTGTACTCGGGCTCCGCCGGGCGCATGGCGTCCATGATCTCGTGAAACGACTTGAGCGTCAGGGCCGGCTCGAGGACTTCGATATGTTTTTCCAGCACGATCGGACGAATGAGCTTCTGCGCCTGCTTCGGATTCTGCTCGTAGACCAGGTCCGACGTGAGCCTCGCGTAAACG
>DASZIA010000470.1:0-3471 GCA_035949535.1 Planctomycetaceae bacterium
CCCGTATAGACGAGCACGCTGGCGAGGATCGAGCCGACGATGATCACCACGGCCGCCACCGAGCTTTCATAGCCGACAGCAAACCCTTGAATGATGTTGGTGGCGTGCCCTGTCGAGCAGTTCCTCGCCAGGCTCTTGACGGGGTCGAACTCGGTGCCCGTGTAGTACTCGGTGCACTTGTTGAGGGCGACCGCCAGAATGATGCCGATCAGGCAGGTCCACGCGGCCCGCATGTCGAGGCCCGATCCCGACATTCCCAACGAGGAGATCGTCGGCTGGTCCTTGTCGAGAATTGGACCGCTGTAGCTCTTGACCCACTCACTGAATTTTTTCGGGTCTTTGCGGGTAGTGGGATCGAGCGACTGGCGCGCCGCTTCGAACTCGCGAGTCAAACGGAACCCGTCGATCGACTGGGGATACTGCTTGAGATACTGATCGTCGAAACGCAGGTATCCGAACCCGAGGATGATGAAGCCGACGATGCTGATCGCCGAGCCGATCACGAAGCCGCGGTTGACGCTGCTCATGGCTTCTTTGACCGAACCTTTGTCGCCCGCCTTCACGCTGTAGGTGCTGATAATGCTGGCGATAACTCCGATCGCTCGCACGAGCAGGGGGAAGATGACTCCCTTGTGCCCGAAGCTGGCGATGCCGAGGATCATCGCGGCGACGATCGTGACTTCGTAGCTCTCGAAGATGTCGGCCGCCATACCAGCACAGTCGCCGACGTTGTCACCCACGTTGTCGGCAATCGTCGCGGCGTTGCGGGGATCGTCTTCGGGAATGCCCTTTTCGAGCTTGCCGACCAGGTCAGCACCGACGTCCGCGGCCTTCGTATAAATTCCGCCGCCGACACGCATGAAGAGGGCCAGCAGCGTTCCACCGAAGCCGAACCCGAGCAGGGCCTCATAGGCGTGCTCGCCGTACATCAGGAAGATGATCGATCCACCCAACAGGCCCAAGCCGTCCGTGAGCATGCCCGTGATCGTTCCGGTGCGATATCCGAGTTGCAGCGCCTGGCCGAAACTGTGCTGTGCGGCCGCGGCGACGCGCAGGTTTCCGATCGTGGCCAGTCGCATGCCGACGAAGCCGACCGTAGCCGAAAATGTCGAGCCAACCAAAAAGGCAGCGGCGCGTCCATACGCGATTGCCGGCACCGTCTTTGTCATGTAGGCGGCCAGATACAGCAAGATCGTGATCACCACGATCAAGACGCCGACAACTCGGAACTGGCGATAGAGATAGGCGTTGGCCCCCTCGCGCACGGCCCGCGCGATTTCCTGCATGCGCGGCGTGCCTTCTGGGGCCTCGCGAACCTGTTTGACTAGCATCCCCGCGTACGCGAGTCCTGCCGCCGCCACGACCACGTTCAGGAGGAGGAGGACTTTCTCGTATCCGGCGAAGTCCGTGCCGACGAGTGGATCCCAGAGTTTGAAGGCCTCGGTCTCCGTTGTGCCGGAGCCCGTCGAGGCAGACTTGGAGGCGAGGTCTTTTGAACCATCGCCCGGGTTCATCTGGACCGCCATGGCGGCCAAACATCCAAAGCCCACAAGGGCCAGCACAATTGACGGAACTCGTCGCTTCATTTTCTGCACTTTGTCCGATCTACAGGGGGTCCGATCTACAGGGGATCCGATCAGCAGGGGTCCGAATTACGGTGTCCCAGGTTCGTTGCGTCGTATTTTTAAGGCTCGGATCATAGCCGAGTTGACACGTGTTAACTAGCAATCTGACCGATCTGAGGCAACCGTCCGCCAAGAAAATCTGACCCCGTTGAGGCGGGGGACTTATAATCGAATCTCGCCCTGCCTCAGCCCCGATTTTCGACCCAAAAAACGCATGAATGCTCGCCCTCTGGACCGCGAAGAATACATCGAACAGGCCTACTGTTTTCGAGCGTTTCGGGAACGGCTCGAGGACAACCTTCCGTCGCAGGAAATCTTGCACGGCCTGTCGGAAGAACTGCTGGCGACGACCAACCTCCCCAAGGCCATCGACTTTCTGCGGGGCGAAATCTTGCACAACGGCCGGCTCAGCCCCGGGATGGCCCGCCTGGGGCACTACTTCACCGCGTTTCAGACCTTTGTCATGTCGCGGGCCGAGGAAGAACGCTCGCGCTTCGACCAGAAGACGGCCCTCTTGGTGCTCGAGCGGGTCGCCGAATACCTGGCCGGAAACCCGACTCCGGCCGGCCTGTTCATCTACCAATTCGAGTGCATCGCCCGCAACCGCCTGGGCTATGACCGGGGCATGAAGGCCATCGCCGACGATCCCTTTTACGACAAGGCCTGGCACGATTGGATTCTCAAAGTTCGACTGCGGCTCGGCTCGACCGATTTCGGCCACTTGATCTATTACCGCTCCGAGCAATACGTCGCCGAGAAGCGCAAGAGAAATCCCAAGTACAAGCCGTCGTACGCGATTCTCTTCGGACTGAACGAGGGCCGGATCGCCAAGGCCAACCGCGGCAAAGATCCGCTCTACTTGTTCGCCGCCATGCAGCGGCAGTTGGGACACCCGGCCGTGCCCCGCGTGCGCGCGGTCGACGCGGGTCCGATCATTCATCCGGCTCTCGAACAGCGCCTGCAGCGGATCGAAACGCGCCTCAAGATTCTCGACGCGGAGGTGAAAGGCGAATTCAACCTCAGCGAGTTTTACGTGAAGCCCGAGGCCATCGAGCCGCCGGCCAAGTGACAGGCGACTCAGGACCCCTTACTCTCGAAGTCATGTCAAATCACAGCCGGCAAAAGCTCAGCGCCGCCAAAGCGTCGCACCAGTCGCGGACGGAGATTCTGGAGACCTTCGAGAATCCGCACCCAGATCGCGACTACGTCATTGAAACCGTGTGTCCGGAATTCACTTCGCTCTGCCCCAAGACGGGCCAGCCCGACTTCGGCACGCTCACGATCAGCTACGTGCCGGACCGGCTCTGCTTCGAGCTGAAGTCGCTCAAGCTCTATCTGCAGACGTATCGCAACGAAGGCGCGTTCTACGAGGACGTGACGAACCGCATCCTCGATGATCTCGTCGCGGCGACCCGGCCCCGCTCGATGAAAATCACGGCCGCCTTCACGCCGCGCGGCGGGATCCGCACGAACGTGCATGTCGAGTACGCGGGGCCACGTTAGAAGCTCACTTCAAAAGCTTGTGCTTGGCCAACTGAAGGTTGCGCACGGTGAGCCCGTTCTTTGAAGCGGCCCGGATGGTCACTGACGCGGGCAGATCGTAGCGACCGACGCGAGTCCAGCGGTTGGAGATCGCCTCGGTCCGGTCGAGTTCGCCGTTGTCCGCATTCCAGTACTGCACGGTAAAAGACTGCGGCAACTGCTTCCCTTCCGCATTGCGCACGTCATCGAGAACAGTGATCGTCATGTTGCGGCGGCCGAGATTGCGATTGACCACCGTAATCCGATCGTCGAGCACGCGGTAACTCGAGGCGAATTGCCCGCCGTCGAAGATCAAGAGCCGCCC
>DASZIA010000471.1:0-10079 GCA_035949535.1 Planctomycetaceae bacterium
CTTCAGAGTTCATGGATCGCTGTGACTTGTAGCAGGTCCACGGATTATTCCAGAGTGGTCCGCCGGAAGATGGCCTCTCTGCTATCTTAGACGCGGCCTTCGGTTTTCGCCTTATTCCTTCTCGCACCGAAGTCATCCCCAGCTTTCGAGACACCATGATCGAGCCCGATGAGGATGACGATTGGTGGAAGCGCGGTCGCTCGCCGGATGACGATCTGGACTACGAGAACGCAGAGGAGGACGCAGACGGCGAGACGGTGATCTCTTGTCCCCATTGCGGAGAGGACGTCTTCGACGACACGGAAAAATGCCCGGCCTGCGGCACGTGGTTCGTTCGCGATCGTCGCCCGCTGACTGGCAGGCCGAGTTGGTTTGTCGTGCTGGGCCTGGTCGGCGTCCTGCTCGCGATCCTGACTTGGATTGTCTGTTGGCGCTAAAACGAGCGAACTCAATCGCTGATTCGATCGCAGCGCTCAACCATTCGGCTCAACCATTCAATTGTGCCGCGACGGCCCGCGCGTAGTCGGCGTTGCGAAAGCGCAGCCGGACGACGCCGCGAGAGCGGTCTCCGCCGGCGATTTTTGCCGGGGCCGCCATCTTGCGGGCGACGACGACGCTGACGACGAGCGACACGATCAACAGGCCGCCGCTCACGAGGCCGAATTCCAGCCAGTCGAGATTGAACGGGAGCACGACCGCGGCCGTCGCCAGTACTCCGACGGTCACCGCGTTCCACAAGAGCCGTCGATAGCGTTGCTGCGCCGAGTGCGCGCAGTCTGCACAGCGGGGGATCGTGAGCCGCAGTGTCTTCGTGACGTTCATGCGATGTCCAAGGTCGAGCGTCGTTGGTTGCAGGCAGCCGCAGCAGAGCAGAGGCCAGCTGTGTCGCCCGATCTGGAAATCGCACCAGTCCTGGCTGGCATCAACCGATGGCTGCGGCGGCTTCGCGAGGACGAGCTGTCCGCTTTCCTCGTCTTTGACGAGAGCCGGAGGCGAGCCGGGGGGGACCTTCGGGGGAAGTGGATGATGCTCGTTGGGCCGGATGCGACCGCGGAGCCAGCTTTGCAGGACCAAAACGCCTCCCGACAGCAAGAACACCGATGCCGGGACGACAAGGAAATAGACGAGCAACCTGGGTTCGAGGATCGCAAGGATCGCCTCAGTAACAACGCCGATCACGACTCCGATCACCGCGATCAGCCGGGCCGCGTAGCCGAGTTTGTAGTAACTTCCCCGTCGAAAGCCGGCGATCAGCTCCTCGTTGATCCAGTTGCACTTGGGGCAAGGGACGAGTTCGGCTTCCGCGGCCAGCCGACGATCCAGGTCTCTCTGGGCTTTTTCGTTAGCCTTGCGTGTGGCGCGGTCAACTCCGATGCCGTAGGGAGCCTCCGACTTGCCGACGCCGATGCGAGTGAATTTGTAGAAGTACTCGCAACCACATCGCGTGCAGGCGACGCGAACAAGCCGCCCGCCCACGCGCTCGGCGTTGATCACCTTCGCATGGTAGTGAACGAACATGGCAGGCCTAATTGCTGCGTGAGCCGCCGAGCTCAGGCGGGTTTTCGCCGCTAAACGGTGTCGAGGCGCCCGGGCCGAGTGCGAAGCCGTGGGCCACGTAAACCCCGACGATTGCGCCGACGAACCCGCCAGCGATCACGTCGCCCACGAAATGATAATTCATTCCAATCAATCCGACCGCAAGGGCAGCGGCGGCGAACAGGCAGGCCCACCGCCAGCGCGGAGAGGCGACCCAGACGACCGCGGCCATCGCCAGGGTGCGCGTCATGTGCCCCGAGGGAAAACTGGCGAACGCGGGACCGTCATGGAACGGATGGAATCCGTAAGCGCCATTGCCCAAGAGGGACGGATTGTCGTGCGTCCAGGTATCGGGCCAATAGCGACCGAAGCAGAACTTCAACGAGTCTTTGAACTGCACGGCGACCAACAGGCTCACACAGGCGGCCAGCAGCGTCAGCTCCCACCGTCGAAAAGGCCCCCAGGCCCGCCGAATCACGAGCAGCACGATCGCAGCGGGCGCCCAAGCCTGCAGCACGGGCGGTGGATCCTGAAGCCACACCAAAAACCGGAAGCGATTCGTATGGTGATCGCTGACCCAGAACGCGACCGGGCGATCGACGAAGAGGTAGCAAAGCACAACCAGGATCGCGCAACACACGAGCGCGATGAGGGAGCGCACGAGCAGAGTTGTGTAGATGTTGCGACCTACCAAGAGCAGCCGGCCACCGTCGAAAGTCGGGAATGGATCCGCGGACATCGAGGGCCGTTCTGCGATGTGCCACGTTGATTCGCGTCGCCAGAATTCAAACCAACGATTACGATTCGCGCTAACGAATCGACGGCACACAATCCGGCGACGTTCGCCCGATCATATCCGAAAGGATGCAGCGATGGATCGTTGCTCACGCGACGCGGTGGTTCGACGTTCCTGGATGATCGGGATGCTGCTCGTGGCCATCGGGGTTCGTGAGGCAGCCGCGCAATACAGGTCAGACGTGGTCGATCCCAAGACGTATCGCGCTCCCTCGGGTCGGTTTGAGCTGACGGTCGATCAAAGCAACGACGACGACGGCAGTGCAAAGTATCGGTTTACAGAGAACGGCAAGAAGCGTTGGTCGTCTACGCTCCCCTTTATCCTGACCGAGGCCGCCTTTACCAAGAGCGGGGCGACCGTGGGATATGACGACACACAGACTCGAGCAAGTTGGCCCACACTTTCGGGGCGGGACGAATCGCGGGAGTTTCGGGTCGTCATGCGTGATCGGGATGGCAAGGTTCGGCTCAAGGACTCGGTGAAGGCCAGGATCATCGATGGAGAATTCTCCTGCCCGCATCCCCGGGGATTGCTGGTCGATGAGCCGAACGATCGAATCATTGTACGAATCGCCTCGCGGGAACCGGACCAGCTCGAATCGTGGTGGATTTACCGGCTCTCCACCGCGGCGGCGGCGGGGAAACAGAATCTGAGCAAGCTTTGGAAGGACCCCCAATCCTACCGGAACCTATCCGCCATCAAGCCGATTCCTGGCACGCCGCTGACACTAGTGCACTTCGTCCGCAATGGGTCTCGGATCCGGAGGGGCACTCATGGGGCGACATTTGCCCTGCTCGACCTCCAAGGTCGGCTTGTCTGGTCCCTGGAGCTGCCGACCGACTATATGGCGTCGGACCGGGAGACCGGCGAGAAGTTCCGCGAGATGCTCGTGGAAGGGCGTGGCATCCTGCGAAGCGACCAGCCGCGCGAGTTCGACCTGTTCTTCGCCGCCGCCTCACAGCGGGTCACGTTTTCCGTGACTCAAACCGCCTCAGGGGAGTGGACGGCCAAAGAGACGGCGCGATCGGGTTACAACCTGGGGCCGGCGCCGAAGGGAACCTTGATAAGCCTTCGCAAACAGCCGCTCAAGCCGCTCGCACCGCTCGTGCTCCCCATGCGCCAGCGCGGCCCGTCTGAGCCGATTCAGCAGGCCAACGAACTTGGGATGGTCCGATGGATCGCGATCGACCCCAAGGGGCAGATTTACGCGATCGACCGAAAGACCGGCGCCATGCACGTCTTCGATTCATCGGGCCGGTTTCTCCACATCTGTCCGGCGACGTTGAAGGATTTCAGCGGGCTCGTGCCGGACCCGGTCATTTCGTTCGGCGATCAAGGGGATGTCTACCTGGGCCCGGGAGAAGGGATCGAGGGATTGTCCCGTCGATGCCCGTATGCCCATTTCGATGCGAACGGAGAACGGCTGAACGCGGTCGTCTGGATCGGATTCACTTCCTGGCTTCAACCCGGGACCAACCGCCTCATCGAACTAAGCTTTGACCTCGCCGCTCTGAACGACCCGTCGGGTAATAGGATTCGCGAGCTCGTGCTGCGCCCGGACGGGCGCCAGCTGTCGAGAGTTGAGTCCGCCTCGGTCGCAGCAGATGGCTCGTTCGCGATTCTGGCAAGTGAATACGAGCAAGGCGCGACGGTCAATGTCTTCGCCGCCGCTGGCGATCCGATCTGCACGATTCCGCTGCCGGGCCTCATCGGGGTGATCGAGTTCGCATACGACGGGCGCCGAATTGTCGTCGCGGCGGAGCAGGGCTTGTTCTTCTTCGATCGCTCGGGGGAAGCGCTCTACCGTTGCGACCCTCCACTGCCTCCCCGGTCGGATTCAATCCACGTCCCTTACCTGCTCGCAGATGGACGGACGGCAGCACTCTTCGATGGAAGAACTCCCGTCCTTTACCGCTACCAACTGCCGTGAGGCCGTTGCGTCGGCGTCGCGTACTCCAGCCCAATCAGCGCTGGCCGGGCCTCATGGGACCGAGATTGGACTGTTGGAACTGATGCCCGAACTGCTGTTGAACCTGGAGCGGCTTATTGAGATTCAGCCGCTCAGCCATTTTGTTCGGGTCGTTCTTCGGGTCGGACCAGTCGATGAGCGGCTCTGGCTTGGGCATTTCCCAGGGTTTCGATAGCTTCTTCTTCCACGCGTCGGCCCACAACTTGTTTTTGTCCGGAAGCTTGAGGCCGGCGCTATTCTGCACCACCACGAAGCCGCCGATGCCCAACAGCACGCAGCCGACCAGCAAGGTCAAAATCTTGTTGGTCCTGTCGGTTCGGTGATCCTGCTCTGTCATTTGGTTCGATGCTGACATCGTGTGGCTCCCGGCGGAGGCGCCCACGATCGAGAACGACCGTGGTTCGACGCGAAAAATACACCCCGGAAAATTGTAGGTTACAATTCGGCCCGGCGTGCCGCCTCGAATTTTGAAACCCAGTCGCGGCCAGTCGCATCAAACTGAGAGTGATGCCTTTCGGAAACATGCGTCCCTCGAATATCGGGGCGCTCTTGCGTTAAAATTTTTGGGCGGCCTCGGCAGCAACTCGTTTGATCAGTCATCTGCCGAGCCCGGCTTATGGACAAAGTCTCGATGACACAGCCGATCGCCGCTCTTTTGAAAGCCGGTGCCTGGGCAGCTGCGCTCTTTGGCGTCTTGTCGCTCCAGTATTTGCCCGATCGCTTTTTTGGCGAACACAGCGTCTGTGGGCCGTGGGGCTGCGGCGCACCGCTTCCGGCCTTGTTGGCCTGCCACGGATTTTGGCTCGTGCTTTTCGCGCCCGCGACGGTTTACGCGGCGCGGCAGTTGAAACCGCAAACTGTGTGGTGGTTGGGCGCGGGGCTGGTGAGCGTTGCGGGTGTCGGGCTGGCTGGGATCGCCGTCTGGCAGGCCGCGACCTGGTGGCAGAACGTTGATCCCTCGCTGCACCGGTACGCCGTCGAGCGCTATTTGTTCGTCCTCGCAACTCTGGTCGACGTGCCGGTCTTGGAAACGCTCGTTGGCGGAGTGACACTCTGGTGGGCGGGCATCTGGCGGTCTGGCTCGGCGATTTCGACGCGTGCCCGCCCCGGCGGACCAGCGGGCTGTGCTAGCGATGACGACCCGCTATCGGCGTAAAGAATCCGAGCCAAGAGAATGTAAGCACCGTAGGGCTGACGCCCTACGCTCGCCGGGTCTGTTAAATAACTGACGCGATTGCGGACTGATGACGAGCTGGCAACGGGTGAACCGCGTAGCGCTGACGATTGTTTTGCTCGGGGGAGCGCATGTGCTTTCCCTGCCGGCGGAGCGCAGATTGTGAGGACCGATTTTCCGAACGGCGAAGCACAGACCCAAACCGGATTCGTCGTCGAGTTCGAGCAGGCGGCTCCCGCCAGAGTCAATCCGATCAACGGCCCGGAAGGCTTGCGGGGGCAGACGATTGGTCGCTGACGGCGTGGCTGAACCCCAATCCGGACCCTGGGCTCCGTTCCGATTCACCGACTTTCGCAGCCTGTTCTTGGCAGCCTTCAGCTCAACGCTCGGGAGCCGGGCGCTTGCCGTCGTGCTGGGCTACGAAGTTTACGAGCTGACCGGCAATCCGCTGGCGCTGGGAATTCTCGGCCTGGTCGAGGCGGTCCCCTCACTGTCGCTGGCGCTCTACGGGGGACATATCGCCGATCGGCACGACCGCCGCAAAATTCTGCGGATCACGCTGGGCGGGCTGATTGTCTGCTGCCTGGCCCTTTCCCTGTTGGGAGCCAGCGACGTCGGTGGAGTGAAGCTCACGTTGCTCTACTGTGTCGTGTTCATCGCCGGAATTGCCCGCGGATTTGCCGAGCCGGCCGCAGCGGCGCTCGAGGCCCAGGTCGTGCCGTGGGAGATCCTGATCAACTCGTCGACTCTGATGGCCAGTTGCTGGACGACCGCCGCTGTCGTGGGACCGCTGTGGGGAGGCTTCGCCTATCAGCAGTCGGGTCCCGCGAAGACCTACCTGGCGATTGCCTGCTTGTATGCGATCTCTTGGGCCGCCATTACGCGAATTACGCCGCGGCCCCGGCCGCCGTCCCCGGACGGAGAATCGGTTTGGCAGAGCGTGTCTGAGGGAGTGCGGTATGTGCTCTCGGACCAGGTGCTCTTGGGTTCGATGTCGCTCGATTTGTTTGCGGTGCTGTTTGGCGGGGCCATCGCGCTCTTGCCGGTCTTCGCCCGCGACATACTGAAGGTCGGCCCGAGTGGACTCGGCATGCTCAACGCCGCGCCGACGGCCGGCGCGCTCGTCACGATGCTGCTCGCGAGCCGCCATCCGCCCGTGCGCCACGCGGGCCGCAACCTGATTCTGGCGGTGGCGGGTTTCGGCGTGTCGATGATTGTGTTTGCCTTGTCGCGCTCATTCTGGCTGTCGATGGTGGCGCTCATGTTTAGCGGCGTCTTCGACGGGATGAGCGTCATCATCCGCCGGGCGATCATCAGGCTCTTCTCGCCCGACCGGCTGCGCGGTCGGATCGCCTCGGTGAGCATGATTTTCATCGGTTCATCGAACGAGCTGGGAGCGTTTGAAAGCGGCATCACGGCCGCCTGGCTGGGAACGGTCCGCTCGGTCTGGATCGGCGGGATTCTGACGCTCGTTGTCGTGGCAACGGCCGCGCTGCGCGCTCCCAAATTGCGCCGCTTGAGTCTCGACCCCGGGCAAGTCGTCCGGCGCGACGAAGAGATCGACCGCGAGCTGGATGCCGAGGGCGTTGAGAGTGTCGGTTGACGGGGGACGGTGTCGGAAGAATTCCTGTTCCCCTCTCCCCTTGCGGGAGAGGGGAGGATGCGCATGGTGTCCGCCGCTCGGCCAGACCTCAGACATCCAGGTCCCGGACGTCCAGCGCGTGTTTCTCGATGAAGTCGCGGCGGGGTTCGACGTGATCGCCCATCAGCACGCGGAAGATTTCGTCTGCCCCGGCGGCATCTTCCATCGTCACCTGCAAGAGCGTGCGCTTGGCGGGGTCCATCGTGGTGTCCCACAAATCCTCGGCATCCATTTCGCCCAGCCCTTTGAAGCGGGTGACTTTCCGTCCACGCTCGCCGATTTTCCGCAGCTTGGGCAATAGCTCGCGGAGACTGGAAAGCGGGACGGTGGCGTCGTCCTTGTGGATTCGCTGCGGATAAACGGGCTCGCCGTTCTTGTGGCCGGCCGGGACGAAATCTTTGAGCGTGATTCCGTGCGGCTTGAGGGCCAAGAGCGCCCGGTTGATCATTCGCACCTCGTGCAGGTCGACGACTTGCAAGCGCGTGTCGGGATGCCCTTCGGGGTGACCGTTCTTGCCGGCCGCGGGATGACTGCCGGCGGAGACGGTTTCGTCGTCGGCAACCTCGAACTGCTCGCCGCGCTTGGCCTCTTCCTCAGCCAGAAACTTGTCGAGTTGTTCTTTGTCGGAAAACCAATGCTCTTGCCGACCCACGAAGACCCGGTAGCGGGGCAATAGGCCGTCGGGCGACTGATGGTGCGTGACGAGCCAATGCAGCTCGATTCCGCGGCGTTCGAGCGTCTCGAGCGGCTCCTCGAGCTGACCGATGATCGCGATCAGCTCTTGCAATGGCTGATCCTTAAATGTCCGCTGTTGCCCGTCTGAAAACTCGAGCTCGGTGTCAGCCGACCCGAGCTGCAACAGTTCGCCGTTCATTTCCTCATGCGTTTGCACATAGCGGACCATCTTCTTCTGCGTAACCTTGTACAAGGGAGGCTGAGCGATATAGACGCAGCCCTGCTCAACCAGCTCGCGCAGGTGGCGGAAGATGAACGTCAAGAGCAGCGTGCGGATGTGGCTGCCGTCGATGTCAGCGTCGGTCATCAGCACGAGCTTGCCGTAACGCCGCTTGGTGACGTCCTCAAGCTGGGCCCCGGGGGGCACGCCCACTGCCTTGAAGATGTTGAGGATCTCCTCGTTGTCGAGCACTTTGACCAGCTGCGCCTTCTCGACGTTGAGGATTTTCCCGCGCAGCGGGAGGATCGCCTGAATGCTGGCGTCGCGGCCCGTGTCGGCCGAGCCGCCGGCGGAATCACCCTCGACCAGGTAAAGCTCGGTGAGCGCCAGCTCGCGGCTGCGACAATCGCGGAGCTTTTCCGGAAGTCCGCTCGAGGTGAGCTGCCCCTTGCGGCGGACCATCTCGCGGGCTTTTTTGGCGGCCTCGCGGGCCTCGGCCGCGCGCAGCCCTTTGGCGGCAATCACCTTCGCGGCGGAGGGATTTTCCTCAAAAAACTTGTTGAGCCCGTCGTTGACGACCGAGGTGACGATGCCTTCCACCTCGCTGTTGCCGAGCTTGGTTTTCGTCTGCCCCTCGAACTGCGGATCGGGAAGGCGGACGCAAATCACCGCGGTCAGTCCTTCGCGGAAGTCGTCGCCTTGCGGGGCGAAGTCCTTGAACAGGTTCGCGCGCTTGCCGTAGTTGTTGATCGAGCGAGTGAGCGCGCTGCGGAAGCCGCTCAGGTGTGTGCCCCCCTCGAGATTGCCGATGTTGTTGGCAAAGGCCCGGACATTCTCCGAATAGCCGTCGTTGTATTGGAGAGCGACGCGGACCTCGGTCTCGTCGATACGACCCTCGATGCGAATGACTTCGCCGGTGAGGGGCGTTTCGGTCCGGTTGAGATGTTTCACGAACTCGACGATGCCGTCGGCGTACTGGAAATCGTCCGACTGCCCCGTCCGTTCGTCGGAGATCAGGATCCGGGCACCGGGCGTGAGGAAGGCCAGCTCCTGCATTCGCTTATGCAGCACGTCGTAACTGAAGCGGCCATCGGGGAAGATTTGCGGGTCGGGCTTGAAGGTGATCTTGGTGCCCGTGCGGTCGCTCTTGCCGAGCTGTTTGAGGCCGCTCATCATGACGCCGCGGGCGAAGTCCATTGTCCAGACGTGGCCTTCGCGGCGGACCTCGACCTCGAGCCATTCCGAGAGCGCGTTGACGGCCGTGATGCCGATGCCGTGGAGACCGCCGGTGCCCGTTTTGTAACCGCTGGCGCGGTCGAACTTCCCGCCGGCGTGCAATTCGGTGAGGACGACTTCCAGCGCCGAACGATTGCCCATGTCGGGCATCTGACCGATTGGGATCCCGCGGCCGTCGTCAGTGACCGTGACGCTGCCATCGGCATTGATGCGGACAATGATCACCGAGGCGAAGGTGTTGACCGCCTCGTCGATGCTGTTATCGACGACCTCGTAGACGAGGTGATGCAGCCCGCGAGCCGTGGTGTCCCCGATGTACATGGCGGGGCGCTTGCGGATCCCCTCGATTCCCTCGAGCACACGGATGTCGCTGGCATCGTACGCGGGGTCATTATGGGTCTGCCCCAGCTCGCCCGCGTCTTTCTTGGGCGCCGGTTCGGGCGTCGGATCGTTCTTTTTCGGATCGGAGCTCAAAATATTTCCTCGAAAGGCGGCGGAACGCTTAACGTTCGCCTCCATCAAATCTCGGCAGGCACAGCCTGCCCTACATCTCTATGCTTATTGTGAGGAGAGATTTCCCCTCATCACGAATTTGAGGTCGCGAATCTTCAATTCGGGGTGATCCCGGGAAAAGGTCGCCAGCAAATTCACTTTGTGATACGCCGCCAGTTCGCTGAGCAGAGGAGAATTTCCCACTGCGACATGGAGCACGCCTCGGCGAATTCCGACGACTCTCGTTCCGCTGGAAACCGACGCCCCCGCGACGCTCTTCCACGCCTCTGCCAGCTGGGCGTTCCCGCGAACGCGGGCCCAACCTCGCAGTGCAATCAA
>DASZIA010000472.1:0-12800 GCA_035949535.1 Planctomycetaceae bacterium
AGACGAGATGAAGAACCGGCGGGCTTACACCCGCCGCTCGCCGATTGGTCTCAACACATCAACCCGCGGCGAAGTACGAGCGCAGGATTCGCAGCACCGATTGGGCGCGGCGCTGGAACTTTTCTTCGCTCGGCCGCCAGCCGAGTGGCTCGACGCGAACCTTGATGCTGACTTGCTTCGAGGCCACGCGTTGCAGTCGAGATGGCGTCGCCTTTTCGTTGCCGAATTTGACGACCACCGTGACGGGTTGTGCGTTCGGCGATTTTCCCCAGAACGGAAGCAACCCGCGGCGGCCGAGCTTGATGACAGCCTGGGTTTCCGAAACCTCGCTCAGCGTGCCGTGCTCGTCGCGGACGAAGCCACCCAGCTTGTAGACGATCATGTCGGCGGCAATGCAGGCGTGAAACGTCCCCTCGAAAACGTACGGGTCCTGCGGTTTTTGCGATTCCTCTTGGACAATTTGTTCCTCGATCCGGTTTTCGTCCGACGTCAATGACACCGTGCGGTTGCGTCCAGTCTTCTTGGCGTTATAGAGGGCCCGATCGGCCCGCTTCAGCACCGTCTCGACCGTGTCTCCCGGCTCCACCTGGGTGATGCCGAAGGACGTGGTGACCCGCAGATCGGGATTGCCGCCGATGTTCCCGTTCATGATCGCCAGACGGAGGCGCTCGGCCCGTTTGAAACCTTGCTCGAGGGCCGTGCCCGGGCAGACGATGACAAACTCTTCACCGCCGTACCGACTGACCAGGTCACCCGAATAGACTTCGTGCCGCACGCAATTGGCGAAGTCAACGAGGACCTGATCGCCCACGGCGTGGCCGAAGTTGTCGTTGATGGCTTTGAAGTTGTCGATGTCGCCGAACAGCACGCAGAAAGGTTCTGCCGCCTCGGATTGTTGCTCGTGCAGCATCAGGGCCAACTGCGTTTCGAGTTCGCCGCGATTGGCGAGCGCCGTCAGCGGGTCGCGGCTCGCGGCCAGCTTGAGGTCGCGGTATTCGCGCGGCCGGGTGCTATGACGCGAGAGGTCGCGAAAGATTTCGGCGATGCCGTGCAGTTTTCCCTCGTGATCAACGAGCGGCACCGACTGCATCTCGACATCGACCCAGCGGCCATCCGCGGCCTGCATTTGAATATTCTGCGTTGTCGGCGCGGCCGTCTCGCGGGCCCTCTTCATCGGGATGTCGTCGTCGAACATACGCTCGCCCAGCGCGTCGGCATATTTTAAGACGTCCGGACTCCACACGGTCTCGAGGATGTCGAACGATGTGCGACCCAAGAGTCTCTCAGCTCCGCTGCTCCAAAGCATGAACCGCAGATCGGCATCGACCACGTAAAACCCGTCGTACAGGCTTTCCAGCAGATACAGATAGGAAAAGATGTGTCCCAGCGCCCCGGCTTCGGGACCGAGAGAGGGTTGGGGAGACTTGCCGGGTGAGAGCGCGCTATTGGTCTCCTCGAGCGACTCGCCAAATGGAACGCCGTCGTTCTCGGCCCAACGTTCGAGCGCGCGCACGATGTTTCCGTCGAATTGCGTGCCGGACGCCTCCTTGAGAATCATCATGATCTCGGCGTGCGATTTCGCCTGGCGATACGTCTTGTCGGAAGAGAGCGAGTCGTACGCATCGGCGACTGCGAGGATGCGGCCCCCCTGGCAGAAGTTCGCACCCGCGCGCCGCGTCTGACCGATGTAGCCGTGGTAGTCGTGCGAGGCCTGCACGATGATTTTGACGACCTCTTTGCTGACGCGCGCGGCCTGCAGCACGTCGACGCCGATATTGTGATGCAGATCCATCAGCTCGGTTTCGTCAGGGCTCAAGCGGCCGGCCTTGAACAAGATGTTGTCCGGCACGCCGATCTTGCCGATGTCGTGCAAGAGGGCAGCGACTTCGATCATCGTGATCTGCCGCGTCTCCCAGCCGAGATGCTTGGCAATCCCCGTCGCCAAGAGCGCAACGCGGCGCGAGTGCCACATGGTGGCGACGTCGCGATAGTGCAGGGCACACATCAAGCTTCGCAGCACGCCTTTGGAGATGACTCCGGCCAGCGGATCGCCGGGCGCCGGCGGGGTTTCTGCGTCGGCCCGCGTGTGGAGATTCATTAACCCGAGGAGGACTCGCGCGGAATCGTGCGGCTGCGGAGTGAGGAGCGCAGAACCGGTGGCCTCTTCAACACTGATCTCGGGATCGAGGTGTTCGGTGAGCATAAGTTCTCGCCAAAATTGGTGTGCGACCGACTCCGGTCACGGCGGAAACGGTGAGGGGCTGCGGAGGCGGACTTTCGGCTTGCAAGCCGCGAAACGTGCAAACGACGCGAAAATCTACGCCAGCCGTCGCATGTGTCAAACTGGCAACCACGCGGCAGCGAGTTCCTGGGAAAAACGCGGATCGCCGGATTCCGTCGGGGCGCGCATTTGCAACGGTTCTGACGCCTACGACGATTGCTCTGCGCACGCAGCCAATTGCGTCACACGGTCTCGGCAGTCAGGCGGTCTCGCCCAACTCGCGCGAGCGAAGAGTCGCCGCACGCACGGCGTTCATCAGCGCCGCGCGCAGGCCGCTGGTTTCAAGAGCATGTAAACCGGCGATCGTCGTGCCGCCTGGGCTCGCGACGGCGTCCTTCAGCACGGAGGGGGCTTCACCCGTCTCGATGACCATTTGTGCCGCTCCGAGGACAGTCTGGCTGGCGAGTCGGGTCGCCACGTCGCGAGGCAGGCCCATCAGCACGCCCCCGTCGCTGAGCGCTTCGATCACCTGGTAGATGTAGGCCGGTCCGCTGCCGGAGAGCCCCGTGACCGCGTCCAACAGATTCTCCGGAAGCTCGACGGCAATCCCCACCGTCGAAAGTAGGCGCCCGACCAGCTGGCCGTCGTCTGCCGTCGCTGCGCCCCCGAGCGCGTAGGCCGACGCGCCCGCGCCCAGCAGGCAGGGAGTGTTCGGCATCACTCGCGCCAGCCGAGCGTGCGAACCGAGCGACGCGATTAGCATCTTCAAGGGGACGCCGGCCGCGATCGAAATGAAGAGGTGCTTCGGCTGCACCTCGCTGCGAATTTCGGCCAATACCTCGGCCGCGTGCCCCGGCTTAACCGCCAGCACCAGGACGTCGGCCGATCGCACGACTTCGAGATTCGATTCTGTGCCGCGACAGCCGGCCGTTCGCGAAAACGCATCGCGGGCTGCCGGCAGTGGATCGCTCGCGAGAATCGCGTCTGCCGAAGTGAATCGGGCGGCGACGAGCCCCTTTGCGAGCGCCGTCGCCATGCGGCCCGCACCCAGGAACCCAACTCGAATTCGCTCGTTTGCCGCCGACATCAATTTCCTTCCGCAAGAGGCGATTATAGGCCCGGCGAGCGGCCGGTGTCAGCCGGCCGGTTCTTCGCAGTTTGTGTTCAACGTCGTCAGCGTCTCGTCGCAGTTCTACAAGAAGAAAAGAAAAACCAGAACCGTCGGGCTGACACCCGACGCTCGCCTTCTTTGAAAGGCGCGCCGTACACGGTTAGAATTCGACTTTCTATGCCCACCGACGCGCCTGCCGCGGCTCCCCGCCGTGAAGATCCCGTCCTCAAGAGCGCCCGCCGAGAAGCCGGAATCGTCTTTGCGACGTGGATCGTCGCGCTGACTTACACGATCGGCTATTGCGCCCGCTACGGCTACGGCCGCAAGGTCGAAGACTTGCGGTACGTGTTCGGCTTTCCCGACTGGGTCTTTTGGGGCATCGTCGTTCCCTGGGGCGTGTGCGTCGTCTTCTCGTGGATCTTCGCGTCCGTCCTCATGACGGATGAAGACCTCGGAGAAGACCCGCCCGGAACCGAAGCCAATCCGACTGCCTTGGCCGACCAACAAATTCAGGACCCAGGCGCATGCTGATTGCCGCGCAACCCGCGTGGGGGACCCTGACGGCGCTGGTGCTGTTCATCCTCGCGTCGATGTGGATCGGCGTGCTGGCCAACCGCGCGACCCGCGAAGGGTCGTTCATGAAGGGATTCTTTCTCGGCAACCGCGGCCTGGGCTCGTGGGCCCTCGCGCTCACGGCCACCGTGCAAAGCGGCGGCACCTTTATGGGGTATCCGTCGCTCGTTTACACGCACGGTTGGGCGGTCGTGCTGTGGATCGCCGGCTACATGGTCGTGCCCATCACGGGGTTCGGAATCCTCGGCAAGCGGCTCGCGCAAATTTCCCGCCGTTGCGGCGCGATCACAATGCCCGACTTGTTTCGCGAGCGTTTTGCCAGCCCGGGACTGGGCCTGCTCGCGTCGTTGTTCATTCTCTTCTATATGTCCTTCATGATGGTCGCCCAGTTCAAAGCCGGGGCGCTCGTCATGAAGATCGCCTGGGTTGGCAGTGCCCGCTGGTCTGAGGACGAGAACGTCGGCCGCTACCGCCTGACAAAAAACGATGTCAGGCAGCTTGCGCGTGAGGGACTTCCCGCCGACGTTGTTGCCGCGCTGGACCCCTTGGAATACAAGCTCTATTCCTCCGAGACTCAATTCGCGAGCGAGATTCGGGGCGAGCTCGCCAAGCTGAAGCCGGCGCCCAGCGCGGAACAGGTCAATCGCTGGATCCGTCGCATCACGGCCGCCTCCGAGCTAACCGATTGGCCTTACATCACCGGGCTATTGGTCTTCACCATCAGCGTGGTCGGTTACACGCTCATCGGCGGCTTTCTGGCCGCAGTTTGGACCGACTTATTCCAGAGCGTGATGATGTGGGTGGGCGTCGTGGTGTTTCTGATCTTGGCGCTTCGCGCTGTCGCACTGCTGCAGGAGAAAGAGATCGCCTCGGGCGCGCCACCTGCGGTGGCCCAGATGAACACGCTGGAATTCGCCAGCCGCCGGGCGATCGAAAAAACGTCCCCCGATTTTGCCTTCGGCCCCGGTTACGACGGACAACACCAGGGCCGCACGTTTCTGCCGGTCAGCCTGGCGTTTTCATTCTTCTGGATCTGGGTCTTCGCCGGACTCGGCTCACCGGCCGGCATCGTGCGGATCATGGCTTGCAGCAGCACGGTCAACATCCGTCGCTCGATCTATCTGTTGGGCCTCTACAACGCCTTCATCTATATCCCGCTGGCGCTGATTTCCATTTGCGGCCGCGCTCTGATTCCCGACCTGCCGGTGGGAAAGACCGACGACGTGATTCCGATGTTGGCGATGAAAGTCACCAGCGAGCTGCCGGTCGGCGGATTTGTGAGCGGGCTGATTCTCGCAGCTCCTTTTGGGGCAGTCATGGCCACCGTCAGCTGTTATCTGGTGGTGATCGCTTCGGGCCTGGTGCGAGACGTCTATCAACGATTTATCCGGCCATTCGCCTCCCCGCGCGAACTCGAACTGCTGTCCTACGGCGTGATGGCCGCCATCGGCGTGATCGCGGTCGCGACGAATCTGCATCCGGTCGATTATCTGCAGGCAATCGTCGTTTTCAGCGGAACCGGGGCGGCCGCGACCTTTGCCGTCCCGATGCTGATGCTCGTGTTCTGGCGACGGGCGACGGTTCCGGGAATGGCGGCCGCCCTCTTGTGCGGCGCGGGGACGATGCTGGGGCTCTATTATTTGGGGGGCGTGCTCGGCTGGGGGACCCCGCTGGTCGGCGAAGCGACGTCGTTCCGTCCGTATTTTCTGCTTGGATTCGATCCGCTACTGTGGAGCCTGGGTGCCTCGCTGCTTGCCGGTATTGGCGTCAGTCTGCTGACGCGAACCTGTGACGATGCCCTCTTGTCGAAATACTTCGATGCCGAGCCGGCGGACACTCTCGTTCGCGGTGAAGGCGTCGTCGCTGAGATCCCAGCATGAGTCGCACTTCGGCCCGGAATCTCGTTTCTCGGATCGCACCGACGGTTTATCCGACGATTTCTGGGAACTCGGAGCGACAACTGCTCCTGGCCCCGGAGGGGCCGCCGATAATAGCCCAGGGCGTGAGCCCTGGGAAAAGAGTCGCGACCACCACCGTCTTAAGCCCCCGACTGGGGGCGACAGAACGACCGGTTCTTAATGGCTCTGCCGTCCCTCCGGGACTCAAACACCGAACTTCAATTGCCGCCCGAGACCCAGGGCTTACGCCCTGGGCTATTTTCTGGCGCCCCCTGCCGGGGGCTTCCGAGGCACTGATTGCCGACAATCCGTTCGTGAATTCTCGGATTCCCGCGGCTTGTCCGCCGGTGTTTCTTATCTCTGCCCAAAATACCCACTGGCGGACAAGCCGCGACTCGACTGAGCTCGCCGAAGTCCAGTGCCACCCACCAATACGGGGCGTTTGTTCTCAATGAGCTTCTCGCAACCAAATAGCCCATATCGAGTGGCAGACTTGACTCGACTGCTGAGTCCTTCGCTGCTCTTGTTCCGCGAGCTGCTCAATCAGAACCTCGACTCGATGATCGCGATCGCGGGGTCGCCGGACCGTCTGCGTCCCCACTGCAAGACACACAAGATGGCCGAGGTCACGCGGATCGAGCTGGCCAAAGGCATCCGCAAGCACAAATGTGCCACCTTCGCGGAGGCCGAAATGCTTGCGGGAGCGGGCGTCAAAGACGTGTTCCTCGCGTACAACCCGGTTGGACCGAACATCGAGCGGGCCGTGCAGTTCTTGCGGCGCTACCCCGACGTCGCGTTCTGCGTCACCGCTGACCATCCGCAGGCGATCGCTGCCTTAAGCCGGGCGATGTCGGAAGCCGGACAGACAATCGAGGTGCTGCTCGACGTCGACATCGGCTTTCGTCGCACGGGAATCGCACCGAGCGACGCGGCAGTCGAGCTGTATCGCCAAATCTCGAAGAGCCCAGGCCTGCGACCCGGCGGTCTCCACGCCTATGACGGGCACTATCATCAACCTTCTCGCAGCGAGCGCGAACAGGCGGTTGAAGCCGAATGGCAAATGGTGCGCGCTTTCCGCGATCGGCTGGTGAACGAAGGGTTGCCGGTGCCGAGGATCGTGGTCGGCGGCACGCCCACATTTCCTGTCCACGCGGCCAATCGCGATCCGGCGATCGAAATCGCCCCCGGCACCTGCGTGCTGAACGACGCCGGTTACGGCGAGTCGTATACCGACATGAAATTCACGCCGGCCGCCGTGCTGCTCACACGAGTGGTGAGCCGTCCGAGCGAGGATCGACTCACGCTCGATTTGGGAACAAAGTCTGTTGCGACCGATCCCCCCGTGGGGCGGCGGCTTGTGATCCCGGAACTTCCCGACGCCCAGCAGGTCGTCCACAACGAGGAGCATCTGGTGCTCGAGACGCCGCGCGCAAAGGAGTTCACGCCGGGCGACGCTCTCATGGCAATCCCGCGGCACATCTGTCCCACGGTCGCTCTGCACAAGGACGTTTACGTGATCTCGGAAGGCCGACTCGTCGATCGTTGGCCCGTCACTGCACGCGATCGATTTCTGACGCTGTGATGTCTGACGCGCCTCTACCGCCGTCTCCTGAGAGGTTGCGAACCGGCATCAACCGGCTCGACGAGCTCCTGGGAGGAGGCCTGATTCCCGGCGCGCTCACCGTGGTTCTCGGCGCCACCGGCATTGGCAAGACGCAGCTCGGCCTTCAGTTTGCCCGACAGGGAGAATTTCAGGAGGGCCAGCGCGGCATCCTGTTCGATCTCACGTCGCGCGGCGACTCCCAAAATCATCTCGAATACGCCCGGCGCCTGTTCGGTTGGGAACTGACGCAGCGGTCAGCCGACGCCCCCCTCGACCCGGCCCAAGTGTGGGATCCGATCGCGGCCCGCTGTGACTATCTGCACATCTTCGAGCGCAGCGGACGGCGGGTCTCGATCAGCGATTTAGAGCGGGAAGAGTGGCGCGAGTGGAGGATCGAGCTGGCCCGCAAACTCGATCGCAGCATCGCGTTTTTCTACGGAAACTTCATCCACGGCGTCCGTCGTTGTGTGATTGATGGCGTTGAGCCGGTCGAACGGGCCAGTGACTCGTTCCAATTTCACGTCTTCGACTATGTCTATCATCAGATTTTGCGAAAAGACGCCGATTGGCTGGCCCGCGATCTGTTTCGGGCCCAATTTCGGGCGAACGAGCCTGAGGTCGCGCAGCACCCGTACGATTCGCGCGCGATCGGCTGTCTGCTCTTGTGTACCTCGAAGGAGGTCCTGCTGGAGCAATTGATTTCGCGATCGGTCGAAGCGGGGGATATCTTAACCAATGCCAACACAATCATCCTGCTCGGCAAGGTCCACCAGGGGACCCGGATGGGCCGCGCCCTGCACGTCGCTAAGCACCGCGGCAGTGCCTGTGAAGAATCGATTGTGCCGTTCGAGATCAGTGAAAAAGGACTGGAATTCTGAACAGCATCAGCCGACCTGCCATTCGCCGGCCTCAGGCTCCAACTCCCGTGGCGTAAGTCGGTTCGAACGAAATTGTCGATTCGACGGTCCAGCCGTTCCGACCCCCAGAGTCGCCTTCGCGCCGACGCCCTGCCGCGCGTAAAATTGAAGCGGTTTTTCGCGACGCATCTTACGCCAACCACTGTCGCCGCAAGACATTGACAATTCCTAAGTCCCGGATTAACTTCCCCGCGGCCGCAGGTCGATTTGGCAGTGGAAAGTTTTCGTCGGGTGGAAGGTTTGCAACTGCCCGACTTTACGCAAACTATGCCGCCCAACCCCAGGCGCCTGATGCGAGCGGCCGTCGCTTGTGACCTCTTGAAGAATCAACCCCGCACTCGATGCACGAACCGCTCCGGCCTGCGTAGGGACCGTCTCGTGCGTTGTCACTTCTTCAGAATCGAGAGAATGCGATGAATCGGACCCTGCGCTGTTGCTCGCTCGCCGTGCTTCCCTTGATTCTCGCAGCCGCTCCCGGCCTGCTCCGCGCCCAGGAAATCATTCAGTCGCAACTCGTGCCGCAGCAAATCGTCGAAGACCCGAACGACTGGGCGAAGAAGATGTTCGATTCGACCAGCAAGGACTTCGGCGTCGTGGCCCGAGGTGCCGAAGTGAGCCACCGGTTCCGGATCAAGAATCTCTACAAGGAAGACGTTCAGATCTCCACCGTCACCACTTCCTGCGGTTGCACGGCTCCCCAATTCGATCAGACACCCGTCAAATCGGGGGGTGAGACCTATGTGACGATTTCGATGGACACTCTCAAGTTCCAGCACTTGAAGACCTCGACGGTCACGGTCCAGTTCGCGCAGCCGCGCTTTGCCGAGGTAAAAATTCCGGTTCAGGTGTATATCCGCTCGGACGTTGTGCTCACGCCCGGATCGATCAACTTTGGGGCCGTAGGGACCGGCGAAAAGGTCGATCGGTCGATTGAAATCGCTTACGCCGGCCGCCCGGACTGGAAGATTGTGAAGGTGAACAGCGGCGATTCGAGCGTCGAGGCCAAGGTTGTGGAGACATCTCGCAACGGTGGCCAGGTGAACTACCGCCTCGACGTTTCGCTCTTGTCGACCGCGCCCGTCGGTTTGCTGCGGAAGCAGATGACTCTGATCACCGACGACGCCAGCGGCAGCGAAATTCCTGTGATTGTGCAGGCACGAGTTGAGGGAGACGTGACGGTTACGCCGTCGGTGGTTCAGCTCGGGAGCGTCGCTCCGGGTGCTGAAACGACGAAGACCGTGCTCTTACGAAGCCACAAGCCGTTCGTGATTGAGAAAGTTGAGTGCGACTCGAACCGCCAGGCGTTTCGCATGCCCGCGCTGGGAAAAGAGGCCAAGCCCGTGCACGTTTTGTCGCTGGCCTTCACCGCCCCGAATCAGATCGGTCCATTCAGCGAGAAATTCATCGTCACGATCGTCGGTCGGCAAGAACCGATTTACTTCACCGCCCAGGGGGACATTCAGGGCTCATCGACGCAGGCATTAAACGCGGTCCCCGCCACAGTGTTTCCACAGGGCCAATAGCGCTGATGCCGCTCGTCGTCGGAACGTCGATCGATTCAGGCTCCGGACCGCATCTCGAGATTCTGAAAGCCGGTGGCCTCGACTTCAGAGAGGTCTCGCGCACGCGGGACCTTCGGCGGAACGAGCAGCTAATTGAGGCCCTGGCGGGCGCCGAAGCCGTCATTGCCGGGGCCGAGCCCTATCCGCCAAACGTGATCGAGGCTCTACCGGCGCTACGGGCAATCGCTCGTTCCGGCGTCGGTTTTGATGCCATCGATCTGCCCGCCTGCGACCGGGCCGGGGTGGCTGTCTGCACCACGCCAGGCGTCAATCACCACGCGGTTGCCGAGCACACGTTTGCGCTATTGTTTGGCGTGGCTCGCGGCTTCCCGTTGACCGATCGTCGCGTGCGCGAGGGGAAATGGAAGCGGGTGACCGGCCCGCGGGTGATGGGCTCGACGCTGGGAATCATCGGCCTGGGCCGCATTGGTCAGGCCGTGGCCACGCGCGCCGTTGGCGTGGGGATGAAGGTTCTGGCCTTCGAGCCGCAGCCGAACGCCGAGTTCCTGGCGAAATGGCCGGTCGAACTCGTCTCGCTCGACGACCTGTTGGCGCGGTCGGACTACGTCTCAATTCACTCGCCACTGACGCCGCACACTCGGCATCTGATCAATGCTCAGGCGCTGGCGCGTATGAAGCCGGGCTCGGCGCTGATCAACACGGCCCGCGGCGGGCTCGTCGACGAAGCCGCGCTTTGCGAAGCCCTTCGCTCGGGACATCTGCGGGCCGCGGCCCTCGACGTCTTCGAGGTCGAGCCGCTGCCGCTCGACAGTCCGCTACTTCAGTTCGAGAACGTGCTGTTGGCCGGACACGTCGCCGGCATGGACAACGAGTCCAAATACGACACGTTCAAGATGTGCGCCGAGACGCTCGTCACGCTCTACCGCGGCGGCTGGGCGGCGGAGTGCCTCGTAAACCTTCGCGGCGTCAGCAACTGGCGCTGGGGGCGCAGCTAACACCCGAGGGGCGTCTGCTTTGTGTGCCACTGCTGAGCTTGCCTCAGCAGTGTTTTTCCCAACGATGTCGTAAACGAAGTCACTGCTGAGCAAGCTCAGCAGTGGCACGCAAACGTAACCGTCTCAGGTTTTCTGCGTCTCCGCCGGGGATTCGGTGGTGAAGACCAGGCCGTCGCGCGTAGCGTCGACGTGGATCGTCGAACCCTCTGCGATGTTGCCCGCCAAGATCTCGTTGGCGAGCGCGTTTTGCAACCGCTGCTGAATCACTCGCTTGAGAGGCCGAGCTCCGTAGACCGGGTCGTACCCTTCTTCGGACAACAGATCCTTCACTCCTGGCGTGACATCGATCGAATAGCCCTCTTCCTCGAGTTGCTTCTGCAGTCGAACCATTTGCAGGTCCACGATCTGGCGGATCTCCTCCCTTCCCAGCGGATGGAAGAAAATCACCTCGTCGATGCGGTTGAGGAATTCGGGCAAGAACTCGCGCTGCATGACTTCCATCACGCGCTCGCGCAGCTCTCGCTCTTCCGCTTCCCGGTTACGGCCACCGCGCTCACCGTCTCTGCGAGCAAATTCCATGATGATCGGACTGCCGATGTTTGAGGTCATCACGATGATCGTGTTGGAGAAATCGACCGTGCGCCCCTGGCCGTCGGTGAGGCGGCCATCGTCGAGGACCTGCAGCAGCACGTTGAAGACGTCGCGGTGCGCTTTCTCGATCTCGTCCAAGAGCACGACGCTGTAGGGCTGCCGCCGCACGGCCTCGGTGAGCCGCCCGCCTTCCTCGTAACCGACGTAGCCGGGAGGCGCGCCGATCAGCCGTGCGACCGAGTGGCGTTCCATGAATTCGCTCATGTCGATTCGAATCATGTGTCGTTCATCGTCGAACAGGAATTCAGCGAGCGCCTTGCAAAGCTCGGTCTTTCCGACGCCGGTGGGTCCGAGGAAGATGAACGAGCCGATCGGCCGGTTGCGGTCCTGCAGGCCCGATCGAGAGCGCCGGACGGCGTTCGACACGGCTTCGATCGCTTCGTCCTGGTCGATCATCCGCTTGTGGATTTCGGTCTCCATCCGCAGCAGCTTTTCGCGCTCGCTCTGCAGCATTCGCGAAACGGGAATGCCCGTCCAGAGGCTGACGACGCGGGCGATGTCCTCCTCGGTGACCTCCTCGCGCAACAGCCGCTCGCCCGGGGATTGGTTGATCTCCTTGAAGCGGGCTTCGAGCTCAGCGAGTCGCTTCTCGGCAGCACGCAGCTTTTGCTCGGCCTCGTAAGCGCGAATGTAGTCGTCGTTGAGATGGCTCTGCTGCGCCTTGTTGAAGGCCTGATCGTAGGCCATCCGTAACTTCTCGATCTCTTCCTTGAGCGGCTTCAGCTGCCCGAGCGATTCCTTCTCTGCCTGCCAGCGGCTCTTGAGTGCGTTGACCTCCTCTTCGCGGTCGGCAATCTCGCGCTTGAGTTCGCCGAGTCGCTGCTTGCTCTCGCTACTCGTCTCGCGAGCCAGGGCCTGGGCCTCGATCTGCATGCGGGTGAGCTGGCGGTTGGCCTCGTCGATCTCCGCCGGCATCGAGTCAAGTTCCATTCGCAGGCGGCTGGCCGCCTCGTCGACCAGGTCGATCGCCTTGTCCGGCAGAAATCGGTCGTTGATGTAGCGGTCCGAAAGCGTGGCGGCCGCGATGATCGCGTCGTCGGTGATCCTTACGCCGTGATGCAGCTCGTACCGCTCCTTGAGGCCGCGAAGGATCGAGATCGTGTCGAGCACGCTTGGCTCCTGCACCATCACCGGCTGGAACCGCCGCTCGAGGGCCGGGTCCTTTTCGATGTGTTTTCGATATTCGTCGAGCGTGGTCGCGCCGACGCAGTGCAGCTCGCCTCGGGCGAGCGCCGGCTTGAGCAGGTTCGAGGCGTCCATCGCTCCTTCGGCGGCGCCGGCGCCCACAACCGTGTGCAACTCGTCGAT
>DASZIA010000473.1:0-6326 GCA_035949535.1 Planctomycetaceae bacterium
ATGGCATCCACCTGCCGACGGCGGAGTCGCGCCAACGATATGGCCAGCGTCAGTTAGCCACCGTCATGCACACTGCGGGCGAGTCGCTGCCCGCCGAGATCACGGTGCGGGAAGCGATGGAACGAGTTTGCTCAAGCGAAGTCCGAACCTGGCTGGTGACCGATCAGCGAGGTGTAGTTGGCGTGATCAGCCTTGACAGGCTGGAGCGCGCATTTGGGGAGGACAGGGACAAGAACGAGGATAAGAAGCTCGGCGACCTCCTCGATGCGGTGGTTTTCCCGCACGTCCACCCGGACCAGGGGCTTGATTTGGCGCTCGAACGCATGGGCGCGAACCAGATCGAACTCCTGCCGGTTGTGAACCGGGCCGATGTGCACAAGTTGGAAGGCATCGTGACGCTGCGCGATGTGCTCAATGCATACGGTGTGAGCCGCGCTTAACCAGGCTAGCCGGCTTTCGCAAGGGGCCTCAGGCCGCAGATGCGATTCGTCGAGATCTCGATCGATGAGCCCTTCGCTCTCAGAACTCATACCGCAGCGCAAATTGCATGACGCGCGGCTGCGTCAACAGGCTCGTGTAGGCTCCGAAATTCGTCGACTGCTGCGCCAGCGACGTCAGCAGCGCCGACGATCCCACCGACTGAGCATTGAAGCGCGTGAGGTTCGGCACGTTAAACACATCCCACCGGAATTGCACGCTGTGCGTTTCCCGATAGGGCATCTTCCAGCTCTTGTATAGACTCATGTCCCAATCGGCGTAACCGTTCCCACGCAGCACGTTGCGCGAGCCGACCCCGCCAGGGAGGGGCAATGTGAAATCCTGCTGTGCTGCCTTGGGATCCGCAAAGAGATCGACGCGGCCGGCTCTCTTGTAGGTGCCGGTCTGGGGTTTCGCCGTCATCTGCGCGATCCCGGTCAGAAACCAGTCTGTCGGCCAGCGTTGGCCACCGTCAATGCTGAACGGGAATCCGCTGGTCCATCGTGCCACTCCGGAGGTCTGCCAGCCCCCGATGAACGCGTCCAACACTTGGTTGGCGTTGCCAGCCAGCGCCCGACCCCTGCCGACGGGCAGTTCCGCAATCCAGTTGAGGTTGAACTGGTGGGTCGTATCAAAGTCGGAGACGGCGCGGGCAAGATTCGGAGAAAACGCATTGGCCAGGCGCGTTCCCACCAGGCCTATGTTCTGGTAGCCATACACCGAGAATCCGACACGCGACGCCGCCGATGTGATGTCGATGGACTTCGACCAGGTGTAGTTGAGGTCAAACTGGAATCCGTGGCTCACCTGCTTCCTCACGTTCATTTGCAGCGCGTGGTAGCTGGAATTGCCCATCGAACTCCATCCGTACGTGGAAAAGGCCTGATTGTTCAGGTAATTTCCAATCCCTCCGCCAAAGGGTACACCAATGGTTCCTGCTCCCGAGGCGGTACAGCCGGGCTTGGCGCAGAACGTGTAGTAGTGGCCCTGGTCATCTCCCAGTCCCTCATACACGTCAACATCCGCCAGTCCAACGATCTCGTCGCCGATCACCGACAGACCCGGGTTGTAATAGAGATTAAATACTTCCTGAATCAGACTGTCCGTGGGATTGTTCGAGGGGACGAAGCCGGTTCCAAACGTGTCCGTATAATGAGTTGCGCCCGCGGGCAGTTTAGGCAGCATGTCGATCCAGTACTGGGCCGTGGGACCGAGGTCCGACGCCTTGAGGTTGCTAATCTGCGCGGGCATGATGACAGCCTGGTAGTAGTTGGTTGGCTGGCCACCGTTGTTGGCCAGCGCAAACTGCCTTGCCTTCATGGACAAAGCCGATGCCGCCGTGTAGTAGTCGATTCCCGAAATCGGGTCCTTAATATTCAGTGGCTGAGTCAGATCGCGCTGCGTGAGCAGGTCGCGCCCGAAACGGCCTACATACGATACCTGCAGTGAGAACCGGTGGGGCAGTTCGCGTCCGATGGAAAAATCTGCAGTATAGGCATGCGGCGTCTTCAGCGTGTTGTCATTGCCCCACAGGTTGGCCTCCGAGTTGAACGGGATTACTTGTGGTTTTGGAAAGGTCGCCGGCGGCGGCGGCTGCAGGAACGGAACTCCGTTGATATTGTTGGGCGGAATCGCGTTGATGCCCGTGATTCGAGGCAGGTCTTCAGCGCTCGTCACACCAAACGTGCAGCAAGCGTTCTGGAGAGTGGTGGAAAAACCGGCGGCGCCGATCTGATCGAAGCTGTTGATGAGCGCGAATCCCGCGCGGTCGTAAACGCGGCTGGCGCCGGCGCGGATGACGGTCTTATCGTTGTCGCCAAAGATTTTCTTGAAGAGCCCGGATTCGAATCGCGGCGAGTAAGCGATTGAGATTCGCGGAGACCAGTCCGTCTTTTCCAGGGGATAGAACCCCGGGCCGTTGTTTGCCGGACCACTCGGGATGAAGCTGATCAGCGGCATTGCGTCATAGCCAATCCCCTGGTTCATGTTCCTCACGTTCTGCGCGAACTGCGTTCCCAGGCCGAATGGGGTCGATGCTTGGAAACCGTTGGTCTCCCAGGGTGCCGGAAAGAACGACCAGCGCAATCCGTAAGTCAGCGTGAGGTTCGGTTTGATGCGCCAGGCGTCCTGGCCGTAAAACTCGTACGAATCGAGGCCATAGCGCCGGTTAACCGGGGCGCCGCAAGTTCCGCCAGGACAGGAGACTCCCGGCACCACGTGGCCGCTGCGATCCAGGTTGTAATTCGCGACCACGTCCGAGATCATCCCGTACAAGGACAACAACGGACGATCGTACTGGGTTGCGGTCACAGGCTCCGGTGCACCGATGTTGGTTGGATCGAGCGTGCTGGAGGTGCCTGCAAAACCTATGGGAGAGGTCCAGTTCGTTGTCCCAAGGGCCAGATTATTGGAGTGCAAGAAGCTGGTACGCGGGTTCCGAGCGATTTTTATTGAGGTTCCAAACTGAAACGAGTGCGTTCCCTTGGTCCACGAGAAATCGTCCACAAAATTGTGCAGCGGCAACTGGAAATTGTGACTGAACGTGATCCCCTGATCCAATCCCAGGAACTCGTTCCACTGCTGGTTGGTGTTGCCGATAACCCCAAAGCTTTGCCGCGTAAATCCCCAGTGAAAGGAGTTGACCATGGTGGAGTTGAGAACGGCGGTGTATCCCAAGGCAAAGCCTTTGCTGTGGTCGGCAATGGTTTCCATGGGAGCACTCGGATTTAACTCGCCAGGCAGTGTCTGGTACGTACCCGGCAGAAAGGGGGCCCCGGGATTTCGCAAACCATTCAGATTTCCCCGCCAAAACAGGCTGTGCTTGCCGTCCGCGGTGAGGTGGTAATCGAGACGAGCAATAAACACGTCGTTATCAAGCTTGGTGCGTGCGCGGAAAACATAGCCGGCATAATTCAAACCGTCGCCCGCCGCAAGATCGTTGGTCGGTGTCTGACCAGTGCAGAATGTCCGGTCGAGATAACCGGTGTGATTGGTCAGGTCGAGCATCGCCGGATCAATCCCGATGTGCTTGGGATCGAGATTTAACAGATCTGTGGAATTAAACGTTGTGATCCCGCCGTTCACGTCGGCATATCGAAAGATGCCCTGGCAGAGCTGCGGCGTAGGAATCACTCGTGTGGCGGGTTGCTCCTCCCGCCTGCGGGTGCCCTCATAGTTGGCAAAGAAGAACAACCGGTCTTTCTGAAGCGGCCCCCCGACCGCAGCGCCAAAAATATTGCGGTTGAGCTTCAGAGGCTTGTTAGGCAACCCTATATTCAGTTGGGATTGCTTGACGAGATAGTCATTGGCGCTCGTGATTGTATTCCGCATGTCTTCATAGAGCGCTCCGTGATACGTGTTGGTCCCGCTCCTGGTCACCAGCGCGACTTGTGCGCCGGAACCCTGCCCCTGGTCCGCCCCATAATTCGTCGTGGTTACGCGGAATTCCTGAACCGAATCCTGGGTCACGGGGAGCACCGATGTAAAGGCATATCCATTGGACTGATCGTTCACGTCCACGTTGTCGAGTGTGACATTGCTCTGATCGCTTCGGGCTCCGTTCACCGACCCGTTCCTCGTGTCCTGATCCCTATCGATGTCGTTGCGATTGCCGGTGTACGCAACTCCGGCTTGCAGGCTCAGCAGGTCGGGAACATTCCGGCCCTCCAGAGGAATATCCTGCACCCGGGTTTCGTCGAAGGAATTGCCGAGGGACGCATCGACCAGGTTCAAGGCCGGAGTTTCGGAAGTGACCTCGACCACCTCGCCGGCCGCTCCCACCTTGAGTTGGGCATTTATGGTAGCGGGCGTGTTCACCAGTAACTGCACGGCGTCAAGTTTGTAGGGTCGAAACCCGGTCGCCGTGACCGTCAGCGAGTAGGTCCCCGGAGGAACGAACTGGAATTGATACGCACCCTGTTCCACGGTCGTTGCCGTTCTTTCGGTCTTGGATTCGCTGTTCGCCAGGACGACTTTGGCCCCGGACACCGTGCTGCCGCTGGGATCGGTGATCGTGCCGCGCAGCGATGTCGCGGCCTGCCCCGCGGCCATTCCGCACAAGCACCAGGTGAAGCACGTCAAGACCAGCGCCGCGAATACGGGTTGCCGCAGAACAGATCGCTTGCTGCCACGACCACCGGCCGTAGACGACATTCTGTGCCTTCCAATCATGGGATCACCCTCCTGGTACCGACTAGGAAGCCAGCAACATTACTAGAATTCGGGAAGGTTAACCACGTAGGTGGGCACTGTCAAGCGCGAAATTGCATCCGCGGGATGAGCATCCTGCGTGCCAGCCGAGATCCTGCTCATCACGCCACCTCACGTAGGGACAGCCGCCCTCGGCTGTCCAGCCGAGCGCAGCTCGGCAGCGTGACGGTCCCCGGACAACCGAGGACGGCTGTCCCTGCGTGATTTCTTTACCGCGTGATTCGTCGCAGAATCCAAGTTGCCTCTAGCTTCATCTATGCAGCATGAACCTCGAAAATTTTTTCATAGAACCCGTCTCTTCGCACCAACCGCTGGGCGCAAATTTGCCGGAAAGTTTGCCCGAGGAACCGGTTCGCCCCGCACCTGTCGAATCCGCGGATGCGGGCCTGCTCGACTCCTACTCGCGGGCCGTCACCGCCGCGGTTGAAAAAGTGAGTTCTTCGGTGGTCAATGTTGAAGTGCACCACGTTGCGGCGCCCCAGTCCGGCCGGCGTCGGTCCGAGGAGCCACGCGAGCGCCGTGGAGGCGGCTCCGGCTTCGTATTCACGCCCGATGGATTGATTCTCACCAACAGCCACGTCGTGCACGACGCGACGCGAATCGAGGTTACGCTCGCGGACGGCCGCCGCGCTCCGGCTCACACGATCGGCGATGATCCAGCGACCGACCTGGCCGTCATCAGAATCGATGTGTCCGGCTTGCAGTCCGTCCCTCTGGGAGATTCGCAACAACTGCACCCCGGCCAGATGGCCATCGCCATCGGCAATCCCTACGGATTTCAGTCCACGGTGACAGCGGGCGTGATCAGCGCCCTCGGACGATCGCTGCGCTCGTACTCAGGCCGCCTGATTGAGGATGTCATTCAAACCGACGCCGCCTTGAACCCCGGAAATTCCGGCGGCCCGCTCGTCGACTCGCGCGGCCAGGTCATCGGAGTCAACACGGCGACGATTCTGCCGGCACAGGGAATCTGTTTCGCCATCGGGATCAATACCGCAAAATTCGTTGCCAGCCGCCTGTTGCGCGACGGACGAATCCGGCGCAGTTACATAGGAGTCTCGGCGCAGACGGTTCCCATTCATCGCCGGGTGGTGCGCTTTTATTCTCTGGCGCGGGAAACCGGCGTGGTCGTGGTCGGCATTGAAGACCCTAGCCCGGCGCGGACGGCAGGCTTGCGCGAGGGCGACATGATCGTGGCGCTCGACGACAAACCCGTGGCCGGCGTGGACGACCTCCATCGATTGCTAACCGATGCTCAGGTGGGCACGCGATGTGCTTTGATGGTCATCCGCCATACCGAGCGACTGATTCTGCCCATCTTTCCCGAAGAGGCACAGTAGAAGCCAATTACTGCCGATGAACCCTCCTATCACATTGCACACACTGGATTTCGTGTGTTAGCTTCGACTCGGAGAGTTCCACTTGCGACACACGGTTCCGGCTGGGATGGACCGCAAGGAAACTGACATTTACCTGCGGCTTGATCCAGCGCGTCTCCCCCAACATATCGCCATCATCATGGACGGAAACGGGCGCTGGGCCCGGCGCCGGCACATGCCGCGCGTCGCCGGACATCGCGCCGGTGTCGCCGCCGTACGTTCGACGGTCGAAACCGCGGCGCGCATCGGAATTCCGGCGTT
>DASZIA010000474.1:0-5982 GCA_035949535.1 Planctomycetaceae bacterium
TTCATGTTTTTCGGAAAATATGGGATTTGCCAAAGATTCCGGCACTCAGAGTCCGAAAACACAATAGTCCGCCGTTCGCGGGGAAGGCGCACGTTCCCGACGGACCAAGTCCTGAAGGGCATGAACGCGTCAGCTGTGGAATAACGGCGGCCCGCAGCCGACCGACATGCACGACGAGCGAGGATTCTAGTCGATTCGGGACGAAGGTCGACGGCAGTTCCGGTCGCGACGTACAGGGAAGGGGTCGTGATGAAGTATTACTTTCTGGCGTTGGGAACACTGATCCTGGTCTGTGTCGGCTGTTCACTGGACGGCCACCAGATCCTCGATAATGGCTGCGAAAAAGGGGTGTACAACGCTCCTCCGGCCGAACGCTTGTATCGCCCGGGCCCGATGGTTGACGGCCCAGGCCCCGGCGTTCTGCCGCTTCTGGCCGCTCCGGTCGGTGGACCGGGTTCGGTGCTGAAGCTTACGCAGGTCCGTTTTGCGGGACCCGCGGGAATGCAAATTGGCTGGCAAATTCCCGGCGGCTTCGCCGAGAACCAGAAAGTTGCCCCCGCGCGGAAGAACTTCCCGCAGGGAGCCACGTATCGCCTGAAGCTGGCCCACATTCCGGGTCGCGATGGTCTCACCTTGTATCCCACGCTGCAGGTTTATCCGGCGGCTCCGATGACGGACGCCTACCTGTCGCATGACACGGTCCCGATCGAAATCACCGACGAAGACCTCGACCAGGTCGAGAGCAATAACTTTGTCACCAAGGTCATCTATCTGCCCGATCCCCGCTATCAGGCCTTGGCCGTCGCGGGAGTCGAGACCCTCGTTTCGACTCGGTTGGAGCCGGGAGTCGATCCGGTCGCCGAAGCGAATCGTCGTGGTACCATCCTGGCGGTCTTCCGCATCGGCAACATGGACTTGGAAATGCCCAACGCCCATGCCGCGGCAAACGATCCGGCCGGCGTCAATCAAGTGGTCTACCTCGATGGTGACCGCAAGGAATTCGCCGAACCGGTGCCGATCTCGCCGGTGGACGCTGGTCTCTCGGCGGTGCCGGCCCCGATGGTTGTCGCAGGATACGGACGTCCGGGCATGCCGGCTCCGGGTCCAATCGCGGGTGTTGGCGGTACTCCGGTCTGGGGTATGCCGATCACCGGTACGCCGATTGGTCTGGCGGGACCGCCGGCACTGCCGTACGGAGCACCGGCCAGCCTGCAATCGCATACGATTCGTAATCTCACCGAAAACCATCTTCCGCAGCCTGTCGATCACATGCTGATCGACGTCAAGGAGACTCCGGGATACAGTGTGCCGCCTCCGGTCAAGCACATCGAGTACACCGAGGAACATCCGGTGTATCGCGAAGGCGAAGTCCTGTATCCGAAGTGGGCCTTGCCTGAGGGCGGAGCGGGAGGTGCGGCATGTCCTCCGGGAGCCCCGATGCCTCCGGGCGGAATGCCCCAACAGTAAGCCCGAGTCCTTAGATGCCAACAACTCGCGGAGCGATGCACACAACATCGCTCCGCGAGTGGCATCTAAGAGGTTCCTCCGGTCGCCGCATCTCACAACGAGCCAAAACTGCCGCAGAAAGAAACCGCACGAAGGAGCGAACGAGTGGGTCGCGGATGCTCCAGGAATGAACGCGGGACGCTGCGGAGTAAACGCGCTGCCTCTCCCGGTTTGCCACATTCGCACACCGATGGTAGGCCCCCCCTCACCCCCTCTCCCGCCAGGGGAGAGGGGAGCGGAGTACCTGGGGCGCCTCATTTCCAACAGACTGTCGAATGCAAATCTTCCCCCCTCTCCCCTCGTGGGAGAGGGGCTGGGGGTGAGGGGGCGGCGGACCACTGCCCCGAAATCACCCGCAGACGTTTAGCATCGAGACTGCTCCTGGCACTGGCGTTGCAAGGGGTCGCCTGCTCGCTTGCCGTGGCGCAAGAGCATTTCGCAGACAATCGCTATGTGCCGCTCGACCAGAACGCTCCGGTCGGTCGCGTCGGCCGCTGGTCGGGGATCATCGGCAAGGGGCTCGCCGGGACCTTCCAATCGGTTCAAGTCACAGTGCCGACGTCCGGAAAGGTCACCGTTTATAACGGTGGTCCCGAAACCGGCGTCACACTTGCGGCCCCCGCGCAAGTCACGATCGGCGTCGGCTGCGTGTATCGGCTGAAGATCGCCGGCATGCCCGAGTTCCCCGGCGTCGAACTGTTTCCCACAATCGAAATCTTCGACCGGTTGCATCCTCCTGCCGGTCGCGAATATGAGTTCCCCGTCCCAATCGCCATCACCGAGGAAGAAGTTCAAAAGGCGACCACCGGCGGGATGGTCACGAAAGTCATCTACCTCGAGCAGCCGCAGTTTGCCGTCACCGGTGACTTGGCTCCGGCTCTGCTCAATCGCATGTTGCCCCCCGATCGCAATCTGCTGATCGAGGCGGATCGGCTCGGGCGGCCAATGATCTTGCTGCGGCTCGGCGGGCGCACGCCCGATGAAGGGCGCCCTGAAGACGGGTTCTTCCTGCCGCCCGCCCCGCTCTCGATCGAACAACATCCTCCGAAGACCAGCGGCGCCGACGTGGGTCGGGCCGTCCTCATCGACAAAGCGACTATCTTTACTCCGGCTATTCCGCGCTCTGAAACCGAACAAGAGATCGCGATCCGGCTGGCTCAGCGACGGGGCCTTGGGCGGCCGACGAGTCCGCGCACTTTCGCATCGCTCGAGCCCGCGCTGCCTCCGTGGGAAATCTATCCCGACGAATATCTGTTGGATGGCGGCGACCGGGGACTGCCCGTCCATGAAACTCCGTCGCATCGCGAAGGGCTCGACACCGAAGACGCGGTGGCGGAATATCGCGACACCAAGGGAAACCCGCACATCGTCCCGACAAATCGCGTCGCCATTTATTCGCCCCGCTTCGGCAACGTCGGCACATCAACCAATCTCGAATCGGGCATCGCCGTCACCGGCTCGCTCGCGGCGGTCGATCTGCGACGCGGCGAAGGGGTGCGAAACCGCCTGGCCGTCAGCGATCACGAGCAGCGCCTGCCACTCGAAAGCATGCGAACCCGTTCGCGGGCGGACGGATTTGAAAACCAGCAGCGTGAAGCCGCCGCTCATCAGTCGACTCTCTTGAGTCAGAACTTCGATCTGGCCGGCACGATCGAAGACGTCCAGAACATCAAAGCTCCCGAGATGCGGCAGGCCTTGCGGGCCAAGATCGCCAAGATGCGTCAAAACGCCATCTCGTGGACGCGCGACGAATTCCCGATGATCCGCGCGACGGTCGCGGGAGCGGAGCAAGTCACTATCAAATATGCTCCGAGCGAAATGGTCGGCATCGACGATCGCCGCAAGCCGGGGCGCATCGAAATCGTCAAGCTGGCAGACCGCCAAACGGCTCTGCCGGGCGAGATTGTCACCTTCCGCATCGAGTACGAGAACATCGGTGACCTGCCGCTGAGCGAAATCAACATCGTCGACAACCTGACGCCGCGGCTCGGCTACGTTCCGGACAGCGGAATCTCGAGCCGTGCAGCCATACTCGGCGTCACCGACAACGGCGAGGGGAGTGTGATCCTGAGCTGGAAGCTCAACGACGCGCTCCCGGGCAAAACGCGCGGCTTCGTGACGTTCAAAGCCCGCGTTCGTTGACGCACGTCAACCGATCGCGCGGCGGCCCAGGATTTGTTGCCGGAACCGCGGTCTCTTTGATCAAGGTGCTGCTCGATTCAGTCGAATATGAGTGGTAGGGCAGGCTGTGCCTGCCGCCGAATCGCTCGAGATTCAGAACAAACGGCAGGCACAGCCCGCCCTACAAGAAACAGAGCCGGATCCGTCTAAGACGCGCAGAATCGCCGGGGGGCGACTGACGCGATTTTTGTTGCGAATTCGGATTCCCGCGAATCCGCCAGCCCGCCTCCGGACTAGTTCCCGAGGCGGGCCTTTTTTTGTTGGCCGCTCCGTTATCGACGTCGAGCCGCTCTGGTGCGGATGTCACCAGACCGCCCCGTAAGTCGCGCTGCACTTCGTCGGAACAATCGTCGTTGGTCCCATCCTCTCGTTGATTGCAGAAGTGTCCCGTCCCATCGAAAGTGTCCCGTCCTGTTCCGTCCCATCCTTGTTAGGAGGATGACTGGAACTCGGTAGGCAGCCCCGCTCGGGGTCGGGCTCTGGTGGGACAAGTCGTTCGGTCCCAATTCAGGTTTCGTCGCAACTCATTCTCTGATCGAGTGTTGATTCCGCCTCACTTCGATTGAGCCGCTCGGACTCGCAGCCGTCCCGAGATTTGATCACCCCAACGGTCGCTGACGAGCAATTGGGATCCAGCCGCGGGACAGCAGTCCCGATCCCGTTTCCGCAAAGCGTCCCGTCCCACGTGTCCCGTCCCCAATCCCGAATCTGTAAAAGCTGCGCTGTCCACTGTCGGGGCGCGCCGGGGACGAATTGCCCTCTATCAAAAAATCGTCCCCACCCCGCCGGGGACCTTTTCCCCGCCGGGGGCGTTTTGTAGTTTTTTCGGGCGCGCCCAGGGGTGGGTCACCAATCGAGTGGGTCACGCTCCCTAGTGAGAATTTGTGACCCGACCCACCGGTTGGTCCGCGATCCCGGGCCAGTGTCGCACCGTCCACGCCGCAACCCGCCCGTCATCGCAGCGCGCGCCTTCCTTCCATTATCCGATATTTTTGACGTTCGTTCCAGACCGCGTTTCTATGCGCAAAGAAACAACTTCAAAAATTTTGGACATCCGGAGGAACGGTCAACGAGGGGGGTTGTCGGCGACGCACATGGTTCGCAAGCCGACGGCTCTGCCGTCGTTCTGCACTCGCCCAATAGAAGACGACCGCGGACGTCGCCAACAAAGCCGAGGGCGCGCTGCGCCGGCGGCGGATGTGTCACCAGCCCAGGCCGACCGAGGCAAGTCGTCTTTGCACTTCTTCCAGGTGGCAGACCGTAACGGTGCCATCTCGGTTGCCCCACGCGAAGAGTCCCCCGTCCGAGCTAAATGTTGGGAACCCCTCCGCGGTGAGAGCGTCGATGCCGAGTGTGACGAACGGACTCTGCTCATCACGACGGCGCAGGGAATAGCCGAAACCCGCTGCCGCTTTCGTCGCAACCAACCGGGCGCCTGGACCGATTGCTAGAAACGGCGCCGCGATCGAATCAACCAGTTCGCCAGTCGGAAGTTTGATCAACTCGTACACGCCAACCCTGTCTGATTTCATGTGGACGAGCATCAACTGTCCCGTGACATCGAGTTGGAAATCGTCCGCCGGGAGGGAAAGCACCACTTTGCCCGTCGCGCTCTCGAACACGCTGGTCACGCGCTCCCGCTTGTCCAGTCCGTGTCTCCCAGCAGCCACCAAATACTTCCCGTCCGGGGTTGCTTGGGAATGGACGTCCCCGGCGTCAAATTCGTGGGTTTCCCAGGCCGGTTTGTTCTTGCCGACGTCGTGCAAGTCGTGCTCTCGGCTTGCAAGGAGGTCGCGGATGCGGCACGCCCTTGGATATTGTCTCGCGGGTGACCGATTATGGGGCGGATGCATGCCGTCCAACGTTTCGACGCGGAACAGCCAGAGCCGCGTGTCGGTCGCATCAAAGGCGAGCGTGTCGCCCAGACCCTCGGGAAGGCGCCAAGTGGTCGCGTGCCCCGATTCTAAGTCCCACAGCTTCGCCTCCGCGCCGACCGAGCACGCAAATCTGCGGCCGTCATGACTGAATGCCAGCCCCGAATTATCAGCAGTCAGACCCGGAGACATCTCGAACAGGCTGTGTAGAAAACCGGAGGGGAGTTCCCAAATTGCGATTCGCCAGTCGAGAGAGATTGCGGCAATCCGTCGTGAATCATGGGCGAAACAGATCTTGGAGTGCGCGATTTGACCGTCCAACCCTCGGAGCGACTGCACGCCGCGGTGATACTCCAGATCCCAGACCAGCATTCCCTCGTGCGGAACGTCAGGCGGATGCTGGTTTCTCTCCATGCTGGTC
>DASZIA010000475.1:0-15248 GCA_035949535.1 Planctomycetaceae bacterium
ATGATGGGGCGACTGAAAACGCTCAACCGGGATCTGACCGGCCCGGAACGCCTGCACTCCAACAACCAGGAAAAAAAAGACTGGACGAACGCCCGCCGGATGCTGAGGGACTGCACCAACCGGCTGTGGAAGAGCGTCAAAGCCCACGATATCGGTTACACCAGCTCGGCCGGACAGCGTCGGTGGTTCGAGGAGACGTATGACAAATACATCGCTCCCCGCCGGCACTTCGAGGGCTTTCAGGACGCCGACCGGGCCTTCGGCACTTACCGCAAGATCGTCACGACCTTGCACATCGAGATGACCAATGGGCTTTCAATCGCCCAGTTGGATGGCGAACGCCGAGCGCAGCAGATCCTCGCCCGAATTGCCGAGAAGATTCGCGAAGCCGGCAATCGCAAGAACTTCTTGGGCGTGATGCTCGATTCTTAAGCGATCGAGTCTGCCGTCGCCTTCTCTGCAGCCGTCTAAGGCAAGCGGCTCTCTCTCGTGGGCGTCACGCTTCGCGGATAAAACCGTGCCGCGGACCAACGAAGTCGCTCGTAATCTCTCGCGAGCGGAATGGGGCAACCGTTTTGACGCGATAGCGTCGATAGTTGTGAACGATCCAATCTCCGGGGCCCACGTCGACGAGCCGCTTGTTGCGCTCGTGGGCGCGCCAATGAGGCGATCGACCGTCCTCGTTGACCGGGACGATCAGGCGATGGGTCGTTCGAGCCTTCAACATCTCCAGCTCAAATTCCAGCGAATACACAAGGCTGCGCATCGTGCACCACAAGCAACACCGCCGGTCGATCCAGACAACGCCCACGTCGCGCGCCGTTCTCTGAACCCGCGCAACGCGGCGGAGCGATCCGTATCGCTCTTTCAGGGTGTGCGACTCTCTCACCCCAAACCTGAGTCGCACGAACATTGTGGGCGGGACGCCATGGGAAATCAAGAAAGCGAGGAGGCGCGTTGGGGTCGCCGGTGGATCCACCTATTAGTAATCTGCGGCCAGGATCTGACCCCGTGGTGCGTAAGACGCACCCAGGGCTACGATCTTAAGCGCCGGCGAATTGGTCGCGATCACCTTCCTCGAAGAATGAAGCGGCCGATAGGTGCGGAATTTTTGCATTCTGTGAATTTCGCGTGTGTTGCCTGCCGGTTTGGTGAAAGAGTGGCGCAGTCCTGTTAGAACGGAATTTGACCACAGTCCTGGCACCTCCTCGATCGCTTGACAGGGAGATGATGATCATGCAGCCGCTCACTCATGGTCGCTGTCAATTCTTATCAGCCGCGTTAGTTGTCATTGCCGCGGCTGGATTCGCGTCAGGCGCACCGCCGCAGACGGCCGGTCCCAGTGAGAAGGGCTTCGTGCTGCCCAACGGCTGGGTCCTGACTCCGGCCGGCCATCACATCGAGCTCTCCGACTTGCCGCTCAACATCCTTCCCTTGTCCGACAATCGCCGGGTGCTCGTCGGCACCGACGGCTATAACCGTCATCAGCTTTCGCTCATCGACCTGACGCAGGAGAAAGAACTGGCGCGAGAGAGCGCTGGCGAAAGCTGGTTCGGTCTGGCGACCTCGGCGGCTCAGGATCGCGTCTGGTGGTCGGGAGGAGGCAGCAACCGCATCTTCGAGTACACGATCGGCGACAAGGGACTGACGCGTCAAACCTTTGAGCCGCCGCTCAAGGCTCAATGCCCTGGCACCGAGCGCGCCAACCTGCATCATTTCCGCAGCGGGCTGCTGTTCGATGCGACCACGCAAAGCCTGTTCTCGCTCGACATCAATGCCGGCCGCCTCGATGCGATCGATTTAAAGACCGGGAAGGTGGCCAAGTCGGCTCCCTGTGGCGGGCGCCCCTACGACATCGCCCTGTCGCACAACCGAGCCCTTTTATTCGTTTCGGATTGGGCCGGCCGGGCCGTCCTGGCGGTACGTCCTGACGATTTGCGCGTGATCTCGCGAATCGCAGTGGGCGACCATCCAAACCAGATCGCCCTGCATCCGAAAGACGACCGGCTCTTTGTCACCTGCGCGTCAACCAACAACGTCTCGGTGATCGACACCCGGGCAGGAAGGGTGACCGAAACGATCTACACCCCGTTGTTCCCGAAGTCCCCGGAAGGGAGCACACCCGACGCGCTGGCAATCACACCCGACGGCCAAACCCTCTTCGTCGACAATGCCGACAACAATTGCGTGGCCTTCATCGACATCAGTCAGCCGAGCCGCAGCCAGGTGAAGGGGTTTATTCCGACTGGCTGGTATCCGAGTTCGGTGGCAGTGACGCCGGACGGCAAGAACCTGTTGGTCGGCGTCGGGAAGGGACTGCAAAGCCATTCCAACGCGACCGGACGATCGCTCGACGCAAATCAGAAGGCCCAACAGGCGGCCGGAGTCTTGCGCGTTCCGTATCGATACATCGGCACCACGCTCGCGGGAGCGCTTTCGGTCGTGCCGATTCCGGACGAAGCTCAACTGGCGAAATATACCGCCCAGGTCTATGCCAACTGTCCCTACTCGGACAAGTTGCTGTCCGTTTCTGTGACCGACGAAAAGACTGTCATCCCTTCACGCGTCGGAGACCCGTGCCCGATCCGCCACGTGATTTACATCATCAAAGAAAACCGGACTTACGATCAGGTTTTCGGCGACGTCAAAGAGGGGAATGGCGATCCTGGTCTGGTGATGTTCGGCGAAAAAGTGACGCCCAACCATCACAAGCTGGCGCGCGAATTCGTCCTGCTCGACAACCTGTATTGCAACGGCCAGGTGTCGCGCGACGGGCACCCCTGGTCGACGATGGCCTACAACACCGACTACACGGCCCGTGATTGGCATTTGACTTATTCGCACCGCACAGGCGTCGATGACGACGATGAAGGCAACTTGAACAGGGCCCCTTCCGGCTACATTTGGGACGCGTGTGCCCGTGCGGGACTCGCCTATCGCAACTACGGAGAGTACGGCCGCCGAGTCAGTCAACCGGACGGCCATCTCGTCATGGACGGGGCCGTGCCGGGATTGATCGGCCATATGTGCGCCACCTATGGAATCTCCAAAGTCCCCGGACAGAAGCAGCGGGATATCTCCAACGTCGACATCTTCTTGGAAGAGTTCCGCGAATTCGAGCGGCAAGGCAAGCTCCCCAGTCTGATGGTGCTGAGCTTGGGCGAGGACCACACGACCGGCACCCGGCCGGGCACGTTTACGCCAGCCGCCTGCGTCGCCTGCAATGACGTGGCCTTGGGCAAGCTAGTTGACGCGGTCAGCCACAGCAAATCGTGGCCGGAGACCGCGATCTTCGTCATTGAGGATGATGCGCAAAACGGGCCCGACCATGTCGACGCGCATCGCACCGTCGGCTTGGTCATCAGCCCTTACGTGAAGCGCAAAGCAATCGACAGCATGCAGTACAGCACGGTCAGCATGATTCGTACGATCGAGCTGATTCTCGGATTGCCCCCGTTGAGCCAATACGACGCAGCGGCCCGGCCGATGTATGGCTCATTTATGGAACGCCCCGATCTCTCAACATACGAGAGCGTGGCGGCACAGATCGACCTGAACGCGGTCAACAGCGAACTCGCGTATGGTGCGGAGCGCTCGATGAAAATGGATTTCAGCGAATACGACCGGATCAACGATTTCGAGCTGAACGAGATTCTTTGGCGCTCGATCAAGGGCGTCAATGCGCCATTGCCCGCGCCGGTCCGCCGCGCCATCGCCGATCGACCGGCCAGCCGCTTGAATTGAAAAACTCTCTCGCTCAGTCAAAGCAGCGGATAGTCAAATAGCACAACAGCCATCGGCAAGGCTTCCGATGGCTGTTGTTGCCCGTCCGTGTGTTGCGACCTCCTGACGCTTGCTCCAAGGTCTCCTGATTCGCGTCTCAGACTTCCCGGCAACAACCCGTGCTAGGGCGTTTTGTTTTGCCGGTTGGGCGTGTTGCTGGGGCTTGGCGGCTGGGCAGCCTCGGGCGGAGGCGGGGTCGCGGGATTCTGTTGGTTGTTGGCTCCCGGCTGCTGATTGCCACCCATCTGAGGATTCATTGCCCCGTTGCGCTGCCCGTTCATGTCACCGCGCTGTTGCGAATTCGTCCCTGGGGCATAGGTCGGCGTTGCCCCGCCCTCGTACGTCGTTCCGTTGTATCCGCCAGGCGTGCCCGGCTGGGGGCCTGATGGAGGATATGCTGTCGTGGTGTTTCTGCCGCAGCCGTCTTGGGAGTACCCGGACATCGGCTGGGTGCTCGGCGCGTAGTTCGTAGACGTGTTGCCGTTGTTGGCATTCCCGTAGCCGTAGGAGGGGTAATAGCCAGTTGTGTAACCGTAGTTGGGGTAGTCGTAGGCATAGCCGTAGTACGGAGAGCCGCCGTACCAGCCGTAGCCTCTGTATCCGCCCCATCCCCAGCCGCCGCGCCAACCTCCGTCCCATCCGCCACGCCATCCGCCGCGGCCCCAACGGCCATCACGGGCCTCTGCGGACGGGCTCATCGCCGTCATCGTGCCTGCAATCGCCAACAGCAGCAGGCCTGCTTTCATCCATGCATGTAGTCGCATTTTGAAATCTCCTGTCAAAAGCCCAAATCCTCGGAAACTTGCCGATGCCTCCTAATTCTTTTCACGCTCGTTGCGTGGAGGAGCGGGTCGTGTCGCAGGTGCCCGGACCGCACGGTCGGGTTGCGGAGGTCGTGGGGTATTGACTCGTGCCGGCCTTTCGGCCGGCCGGACATTCGGCGTTCTGGGAGCCTCGCGGCGTTCCTCGACCCGAGGCGTGCCGCGCCCGGGCTGGGCTTCGGGTCGGCGGGCCGTCGGTAGGTGCAGCGTTCGCGGCGCTTCGGCAATTCCCGGGCCTTCGCGACGGAGCTCTGGCTTTACGGCGGGTCGCTCCGCCGGACGGTCGAGAGGTCTTTCTCCCGGTCGCACGACGGGTCGTTCAGTCGGTCGCTCAACCGGTCGCCCGGCTGGACGTTCGCCAGGGCGTTCGATGGGTCGAGTTCCAGGGCGATCGATCGGTCGTTCGCCCGGTCGGGTCCCGGGACGCTCGGGCGCCCTTTCGCCCGGACGTCGCTCGATCTGTCGTCCGACGTTGTTGGCCCGCTCGAGTCGGCTCCGCTCGGTGGCGAGATTGCGGTGGAAATCGTTTCGCTGTCTCAGATCGCGCCGATCGGCGTCCGTCAGGCGGACGACGTGCTGGTTAAAGCGTTTGTCGCGAAGCGCATCGCGGAGAGGCAAGGCGACCATCCGATCGCCCGCAATCTGCCTCCCACCGCGGACGAGCCTCTCATAATCGCGCCACGTGCGCGGTGGACGAAGACCCGGATCGCGAACAAGCCGGTCGTAGCGTCGCCGATAATCGTCGCGCCAACGTGGGTTCGTCCGCCAAAACACGCTCGAGCGATAGGCGAAAATCGGATCGTAGAGATACGGGCCTACGCCGACATTGAACCAAGGATAAATGCCGAATCGCGCGTACTGCGGTCCGTAATAGTCTCCGAAGAAATAGCTTTGAAATCCGGGCGCGACGAACAGATTGTCAACCAGGTTGTCCAACGAGACCAGATACTGCGGCGTGTAGACGAAGGCCTGGCTCAAATAAATCGGAGCGGCGAATGACACCGGGGTAAAGAGCATCCCGCGCTGAGCCAGCGGGTAATCCCAGTGTCCGGCGATGAAGACGTAACCGTACGGCGTCCACTCGTAGTGAGCCGGAATCCACATCCACCCTGTGACGACGCGGCTCCAATAGCCGGGCTGCCATTCGTACGCTCGCGTACGATAGGCCCAATATCCGGGAACCCAAAAGTGATCGGCGTCGGGAGGATTCGAGACATCCACAGATTCGTCGCGGTAAGAAGGCGGCGCCGGCAGATAGGTCACTTCCTCGACGTCTTCGGGAGTCCAAAAACCCGAGACCCATTGATAGTTGCCGTCTGTTTCGGACCAGTAACCGGGAACCCAGCGATGGCCGGGGGGCGGCACGCGCCAACTGCCGCTCACCCAAATGTAATTGTTGCCTTCGGCGTCCCACGACCAGTATCCCGGCACCCAAATCGAGTCTGGGTTGTCGGGCCGGGCGTCCGGCGGAGCCTCGTTGATCGGCGCCGGTGGTTGCTTGACGACCGGCGGCGAGGGCTGCGGCGTCATGTTGGTCATTTCCGCGAAGCCCTGATTGATCGGGCCCCGTGTCAGCTCGACGACTTTGTCGCTGGCCGCGCCGGCCGGAGGAGGAACCGCGGTGTCGGGTTGCGGCGCGGACGGCGGAGCCTGACCAGCGGTCGCGTCCTGCAGAGCCACTCGGTCGACCCGCTTTGCCTGAGAAACATTCTGAGTTTGCGATTGCACTAGGGACGCCGTTCCCATCAAACCAACGACACAAACTGCGCAGAAAACGTGTTTCGCGGGTAGCTTCATTTCCCTCACCTTGGGGTTTGTCATGACTTTGAGTGTCGGTTGGCGGGAAAGGCAGTTCGACGCTTGCGACGACTCCACCGAGCCCTTGCGGCAATCGGGCACATCGCATGCCAATGCCGCGGTTTGGATGAAAACCAGTCAGAGTGGCGAAGACTCGAGGCCGGTTCGCAAGTCATTAGTCAGGCGCGACTTGAGGCGCGAGAGAAGTAAAGAGGCGCGCCCTGGACAGGGAAGAGCCGAACCAGCGTCGGAAATACTGCCCGGACGAGTGCGCGAAGTCAACGATCGATGGACTCGGCCGATGGCTCTTGCCGGCGAAATCTCCGCGGCTCACCGTCGATCACTGGCGCCGCGCGGCACCAACTGCCGGGCGCCTCATCCATCCTCGAGCTCGCGGCGGGCGACTTCGAGCTTGGCGACCATCGGCTCCATCAAGTCCGAAAGGCTTTCCAAGGCTCGCAAGATGGCGGCTCGATTGCCCGAGCGGGCCAGCATTTCGATCTCCACCGCGCGGCTTTGAACTGCGTCACAGTAGACGTTGGCGACCAGACCTTTGAGCGAGTGGGCCGCTCGCTCAACCTCCCCGAACTCGTCATTTTCCAATGAAGTTTCAATCCTGTGCACCAGGTCGGGGCTGTCCTCCACCACGAAGTCGATAATTCGAGCCAGCAGGATGCGATCCCCTCCGACGCGATCCAGCGCCCGGGGGACGTCAAATTCGATTGTTGCGATCATACAACCCCTCGGCGGCAGCATAGGCAATCCTCGCCGGGCTCTTCCACCAAAGGAATGAGACCCTGCGGGCGATGGCTCAATGGCAATCGGTCCGATGGCAACCAGACCAGGAACAGCGATTTCCACCCTTCACATCGACTTGACATGCTGACGCCGATCAAATTCCGGATGCGGCAGCACGAGCACCCGCCAGGCATAGCGCGCGCCGACCCTGCGGGCCTCGCGTTCGCCCGGCGACCACTCCCTACGGATCTGGCGGCAAGCCTCCCGAATCTCATGCGGGGAGGGGAGATACGGTGCGATTCGCCCTCTGAACTGTTGCATCGCCGAATCCCTTCCAAGCTAGGTCCCGTGCGCTCCGAATTCAAACCGTTCGCAAATCGACTCAAGAAGATTACAAGGAGCTAACCTATTCAGCTTGCTCCATACGGCGAGATCAGAGGGTTGCAAATCAGGTGCCGCAGGCTTTGTCGCACTCAATTCGTGGCCTCACAGCCCTCTCTCATTGCTTGCGGCACCCGTCCCGCCTACGCACCGACGTTCCTACGCGTGCTTATTGCGCGTCTCGTCGTGGCTGTCTAAAATCGGCAAATCGCAGCAAAAAGTGGTTTTCAGCAACCCTGGGAAGACGCCGTCATGAATGTGCCGTTCTTGCAATCCGCTGAATTCTCCGACTGGCAGCGCGCTCGAGCCTTCCTCAGCACGGATGGGATCCGGTTCGTGGAGCACCTTGTCGCGGCCCTAGTGATCGTGCTGATCGGGCGCTGGGTCGCGCGAGGGTTGGCGCGACTCACGCGAACATTGATCTTGCGCTCAAAGACTGACGCTACCGTCGCCGCCTTCGTCTCGGACGTCATTTATGTGAGCGTCCTGGTTTTTGCCGTCGTCTCTGCGCTCGGTTGGGTCGGTTTCGACACAACGTCGTTCGCGGCTGTGATTGCAGCTGCCGGTCTGGCGATCGGATTGGCTCTACAAGGGTCGCTCGCCAATTTGGCGTCCGGATTGCTGTTGCTCGTCTTCAAGCCATTTCGCGTCGGCGATTCGGTGGAGATCGGAACCACCGCGGGCACCGTCGAGGAGATTCATGTCTTTTCGACGCTCCTGAGAACGGCCGACAACGTGCAGATTCATATCCCCAACAACCAGGTCACCCAGGGCGTGATCAAGAACTATTCGGCCAAGGAACAGCGGCGAATCGAACTCTTGATCAATTGCGGCTACGAGGATGACTTACCGAGCGTGAAGCGAGTGCTCGATGCGCTAGTACGACTCGAAAGCCGCGTCTTGGGCGATCCGGAGCCGAGCGTGAGCGTCAATGACTTTGTCCCTGCCGGCGTGCAGTTGGCTGTGCGCGTCTGGGTGAAGTCGGCCGACTTCGCCGACGTGCGCTCGGCCCTCATCGAGCGCATCAAGCTCGGCTTCGACGAGCACAAGTTCAAGCTCGCCTACCGCGTGTAAGGTCACCGGGAATCAGCCGCCCTTCGTTCCCGCTTGCGCGAGCGACACGCAGACCATTTCTTTTTCATTGCGAGCGAACACGCAGCGGTCGGCGAATGCCGGGTGCGACCAGACGATGTTCCGCCCGCGAGCCATTTCGACCGGTTCGAGAATGTGCGCCCGGCTGATTTCGTGGTAACCCTTTGGAGTCAAATCGGCGAGGATCAGGTCCCCCTGGTCGTTGAAGAGCACGAAGTGATCGCCCTGTGGAACCAGAAAGACGGTTCCGCATTCGGCCTTACGTCCTGTGACCGCGGCGAACGTTTCCCACACGTTTTCGTGGGTCTTCGCTTTGAAACAATGCAAATCGCCCACGCTTCCCACTGCGTATCCATAACCATCCTTAAAAACCGGTGAGGCCATCAGGCAGTGAGCGCCGTCGGGCTTGCCGGGGTTTGCGCTTTGTCCCTTCCAGACCATGGTCGCTTTGTCGCCTTCCACCTTGAGCATCATCGGGCCGTGGTAAAACGTTGAAATGAACAACAGGTCATCGACCTTCTTGACGGTAATGATGTTGACAGCCGGGCGCTGCATCGGCACTCCGTCGGGATAAGCATGCTTCCAAAGCTGCTTGCCGGTGGCCGGGTCAAGACCGTACAGCGCTTCCGAGAGCCAGACGATGAGCTGCTTCTTCCCGCCAAACTCATAAAGCATGGGAGGGCTATAGCCGGTGTCGACCGTATCGAGCGATTTCCACACCGTGGTGCCGGTGGTCTTGTTGAGCGCGACCACCGCGGTCCCTTTCCCGCCTACGATGCAGTACAGAAGATCGCCATCGAGCAGCGGATGCGCCGCGAAACCCCAGAAGGGCACCTTGACGTTAAACTCGTGAGCCAGATTTTTCGCCCAATGCAAATGCCCGTCCGCCGCGTCGAGCACCGTTAAGTCGCCCATCGCCCCGAGCGCATAGACCCGTCCGTCGCGGATGAGGGGCGTGCAGCGAGGCCCGCTCGAATATGAAATTGTGTAGGGGCAATCGTACTCGTGCTTCCAGATGATCTTGCCATCCGTCGCGCTCAGGCATAGGACGCGCTCGTTGCCGGGGATAGATCTGCCGCGCGAGCCGGCCGGTTTTGTGGCATCACCCGTCCGCTTCTGGCGATCCATCACATACACGCGATCGCCGACCACGGCGGGCCCGCTGTAACCGCTGCCGATCGGCACCCGCCAACGAATCTTCGGGCCCTCCTTGGGAAATTGCGCGATTAAGCCCGTTTCACGCCAGACGCCATCGCGCTCGGGTCCCAGCCATTGCGGCCAATCGTTAGCGCTCAGTGCGCTGGACGCCAACAGAGTCGCAATGACAGCAACCGGCAGTAAGAAGCGGTTCAAGGTGATGCCCCGATTTTGAGACCAATGGGCGCAGATCAATAGAGAGATACAGGCACTGAAAATAAATGCGCACGGGTGCGCGAGTCAAGCAGCGGGTGCCGCAGGCTTGTCGAGCGGCTAGGTTCTCACGTCGGGACTCAACTGGAAGCGGGCATTAGGATCAATAGCGGGACCGGCAGTCGTCGACAGGTGGCCGATTGCCGCGTCAATTCGCTCGTGGACCGGTGCGCGAAACTCATCCCACAAGACAAGCGGGAATCGGCCCAATTTATCGTGCACAGCGACGATCTCAATGGACTCAGGCGGCCGGCCAACCATCGCCCGCACGGCCTCGCCGTAGAGCACCAGCTGAATCGCAAAATGCTCCCGGAGGGCGGCCGGATCGCCCTCAGGCAGGCGGCCTGTTTTGTAGTCGAGGATTTTCCATTCACCTTCTGGCGAAAGGAGCAGGCAATCGAGCGTGCCGGCGATTACGGCTGTTCGGTCGGCCACCGCAGCGCCAACGGGCCAGCCGAGCAGAAATTCGATCTCTCGAAAACAGCGAGTGGCTCTTCGCATTTCGTCCCACAACTCGCTCTCGACAAGCGCGTTCACACGGCGAACCATGATCTCCGGATCGAACGCGTCGACACTGCGTGCCGAAAGACTCTTGAGCACCGCCTGCACGCCGGTTGCGACTCTGTCCGAATCGACCTTCGTATCGAGAGGCAATCGCTCGATTACGCGATGGACGAGCGAGCCGGCAAGCGTGGCGCTCTCACCCAACGGTTCTAAAGTGTTGTCCGTCCCCGATTGGGCAGCCTTCCGGCGATTGGGGCGCGGCAGCTTAGCGCTCCGCAAGAGCGCATCGGCCTCTTCGATCTGAGAGACGCTCAAATTGAGTGGCCCCGAATACTTGGGGGCCACGGGACCGATGAGGGGCGGCAGCGGGCTCGGCTCGGCGGTCTCCGCCAGCTCACGCCATTGGCTGAGTTTTGCAGCCTTGGCGTCCGGCCGCGGCACCACGGTCAACTCCGGCGACATTCGATGGACGCAGATATCCGGGATCGTGCGCCGGGGAGTTGCGGCTGAGCCCCACTTATGGCCCGCCATCGAGTCGAAATAGGGATCAGTTTTCGGCATGCCCGTCCCGAGGTCGTAACGTTCAGCCACCAGCCTCAACCACTGCGATCTCACAGAGCAACCGCCCAATCCCGGATCGCTCGCTATACCGGCCGACAGGATCAAGTGGTCGGCCGCGCGAGTGAGCGCGACGTACAGAATTCGCAAGGACTCCTCGTCGTCCTCGCGATCTTCGACATACTTGTGCATTTGGATCGCCGGGTGCCGCGGCTCCTCGGATCCGAATTTCGGCGGCACAATGATCGGCCCAAATTCTCGGTGATAAACCGCGTCCCAAAATGAGCCCCGATTCTTTCGCTCCATGTCTGCCAAAATGACTACCGGAAATTCGAGCCCCTTCGCCTGATGAATTGTCATCAGCCTCACGACGTTGCTCGACTCAGGATGCGTCGCCGCCAAGTCTTCGATTGTTTGGTCGGAAACAGAGTCCTGGATGCGTCGCGTGAAGTCGGCGAGCGTTCCGATCCCGGACCGGTCGAATCGCCGGGCCATTTCGATCAGCTTGCGAAGGTTGGCAACCTTGCGCCGACCCAGGAACTCGCACAAAAGCGACGCATCGTAAGCCGTTCGATCAATCGCCAACTCGAGCAGCTTTGCCAAGGGAATTCGGTCTTTTTGCTCGAACAGCTCGTCGATTACGCGTGCAGCCTGGCGGATCTGCTCGCGTTGCGTCTCGGGAAGTTCGCTGGATGGCGGCTGTCGCAGCGCCTCCCGCAAAGACAACTCCCCGACGTGCGTCATGGCCACGATCGTGTCGTCGCTCAGGCTGAACAAGGGAGACCGCAGCACGCCGACGAGGGCGATCGAATCAGCTGGATCGTTGAGAAACGTGCACAGATTGACGAGGTCATAGACCTCTTGCTGGGCGAAGAACGCCCGTCCGCCAACCAGGTAATAGTCAACGCTTCGCCGGCGAAAAACGTCCTCGTAGATCGCCGCATCGCTCATAGCACGAAACAGCACGGCGATGTCGCCCGCTCTGACGCGTCGCAGCCGCTCGACGTGCGATTCGGGATCGCGCTCGGGGATTCGCGGAGTCGGATCGTTTAAGAGCGCCAGAATTCGCCGGGCGATCCATTCGGCTTCGCGCCGCCGGTGCTCTTCGAGTGAGTTGGGGTCGGAGTCCGACTCTTCGCCGGAACCCGGAAAAGCGAACAGAAACTCCACCGAGGGCCGAGGTGAGAGCTGCGTTCGATTGGGCACGAGTGGCTCGTAGCCCTGCATGACCGGGGCGAACAGCGAATTCACAAAGTTGATGATCTCGGGCTGGCTGCGAAAGTTGTGAGTGAGCGGTAGCCGTCCTCGTTCCGGCAGACTCTTGCGAGTCGCGTCGAAGACAGCCGGATCGGCCCCTCGGAAGCGGTAAATCGATTGCTTACTGTCGCCGACAACGAACAGCTTTCCCGTCGATAGCCCTCCGCCGACTAGCGCTTCGACGATCTCAGCCTGGATCCGATCGGTGTCCTGAAACTCATCGACAAGGAGCGCGTCGATCGATGCAGCCGCCTCATGGCGCGCTTCGGGGGAGCTCCGCAGCAAATCTCGCGTTTTCGCCAGCAAGTCGTCGAAATCGAGCACGCCGGCCTCGGCCTTGGCGGCAGAGAAATCGCCGGCCGCCGCTTCCACCACACTCACCAAAGCGGCCGACGTCTCCGCCGCTTGCTCGACTTCGCGCCGGTCGAACGTGGCAAACTCCTTGAGATCGTCGATCTTGTCGCGAAGTCGCTCCAGAGAGTCTCTGACTTCTTCGTAGGAGTTCTCGTCAGGCCACGCGCTCTTGCCGCCGCCGCCTTGGACCTTGGCCGATTCGCGGAGCTCGAACAACTGCGCCACTTCGGGCGTCTCAGCTTGTCGCAGAGTATTCAAGCCCGCGAGCAGCGCGCGGCGGCGGTCCTGCATCGTCTGGTTCTGGGGCACATTGTCCTTGAGGAGCCGCAAGATTTGCGATGTGACATCCGACGCGCCCAGATCGCGCGCCGCACGGGGCAAAAACACGTCGTGGAGATGGTTCAGCCATTTGTCGGCGAACTCGCCCGCAGTTCGACATTTAAACGGTTTCGGATCGACTGTTGCGCGGTTAATTACCAACTTTCGCAGCGCGCGACGGAGCGGCTCGAGCCCGAATTCCGTTAGCAAGCGGAAGCAATTCGGGTCACCTGCCTCGAGCAGCCGCTTCACGGTGCGAGCCACGCTTTGCCGCAGCAGCGCCTCGCCGATTTCCATTTCAAGCGGCCGAAACTCGGGATCGATTCGGGCTGCCACCGCGTGTCGACGCAGCAGGCCCGAACAGAACGAGTGGATCGTACTGATCCGCGCGGCATCGAGGCCTCGCAGGATCGACAGCCAGTGCAAAGCCTCTGGCTCAGTCTCACTGTCCCGCAGCCTTCGAGCGCATTCCGCCCGGATGCGATCGCGCATTTCGCGTGCCGCACGATCGGTAAACGTGATCGCAACCACGCGGGAGAGCGGAGCCGCACTTGAGGACTGCTCTAGGTCCGTGGGCTCGAGGTGCGTCAAGAAACGCCGAGTCAGCACGAGCGTCTTGCCGCAACCGGCTCCTGCCGACAGTCCGATTGAGACGTCGCGGCTGTAAATCGCCGAATGCTGTTCCTCGGTGAGGTCTTTTTTGGCGACCGGCGCGATCTCCTCCGCGAACAACGATCGGCTGTGTGGCGCGAACTTCGCGGTGCCGGCGCGTTTTCTATTCGTGAAGGTCCTTCGAGCATTCATCGCGGCGAAAGGCTCCACAGTTTCTGATGCTCGGTCTCGAGGCTTCGCACCTGCCCCACGCGGCAAACCGTGCTGTAGGGGCACAATTTGCCGCACTCGCGGTCGGCATTGATCACCGGAAATTGACCGCCTCGCAAGCGCTCTGCGATCTGCGGCACCACCTCGTGCAGCGCACGCTCGATCTCTTCAACAAGTTGCGGATCGAGCATCTCGAGTGACTTGGACTTGCCCTTCAGGCCGACGACGCAGCCGGCAAGCGTCAGGGTCCAATAGGCCATCTGGAACAACGACGCGTCGGGGCCGAGCGCCCCGCTGCGCCGGGCCGCCGATGCGTAGATCGCGAGCTGCAAGGCCAGCCCGCGCTCGATGTCTGCGAGCTGATATCGCGGCGCCCAGCGCGTCTTGTAATCGATCACGCTAAACACGTCCCTGCCCCCGCGTCGGCCGACGTCGATGCGATCGATCCGACCGCGAACGCGAACGGGCGAATCGGCTGGACCAAACGTCACGTAGGGATGGCGCGGGGGCGCTAAAGCGGCCGGCTCGCCAGAATTCGGAGCGTCGCCAAAGGCGAGTTCGACGAACCGGGGGGACGGAAGTTCATCCCATCCCTCGCCGACCGCTGTCACGTAGTCCTCACATTGCCGAGAATAGAGCTCGACGAACCGCTCGGCGAATTCGAGCTCGGCCGCCTGGAGCGCGCGTTCGTACGCCGGGACTTCAGAGGCCACGGCGAACTCTTCCGCGACGAGCATTCGCAGACTTTCGATCAGCGCGGTCGGAGCCGGCTGTAAGGACGAACGCGGGCCCTCCGGCTGACGATAGAGGGCGGCCAGCACATTGTGCAGGGCAAGACCTCTCCGCCGCGGATCAATCTCCGGCTCGATCGGGTCGTGCGGCTCGAGGTCGAGAACATCCGACAGCAGGAACCGAAACGGGCACGTGGCATAGCGTTCGAGCTGAGTCGCGCTGAATTGATGGTTGACGGAATATTTTTCCGCGAGCCGGGCGATTGTGGGGGCGTGCTGCAGGAGCCCCTCGAATGGCGTGAAGCCATGCTGTTCAAAGCGAGAGGCGTCCATCTCGGCCGCCGCCAGGATTCCGCGAGCCGGCGCCGCGAGCGACGGCATTTCTGCCATCGCGCGGAATAATCCGGGCCGGTTGGAATGCAACTCGTCGGTCGCGGCTAACCGCAGGTCGGCCCTGGAAAGCACGCGATCGCGACGCGGAACGGGATCGAGATCAATCTGACCTGCCGGCACGATCGCTGGCCGATAAAACAGATCTCGAATGGCGGTCACGTACGGGCTCGGAAACAGTGGCTGGCCCGCTGCGCTCACGCTTGGATAACTCAGAGTCAGGGACCGCCGCGCTCGGGTCACGATCGAATAAAAAAGGAGCATCTCGTCCTGCTGCCAGGTTGCCGCCGCA
>DASZIA010000476.1:0-2330 GCA_035949535.1 Planctomycetaceae bacterium
TCCGCCCATCGTGATCACAAGAATCGTCGCGTAAGCCGAGACCTGCGATTCGCTGCGGACCATCGTGGCGACGAGCAATCCCAAGGCGGTGGCGGCCATCGACGTGCAGAAAATCACCGGCAGCAGCATCAGCGGCTGGGACCCCCAGGAGAAATCGAACATGATCCGACCGCAGACAAACAGCAGCAAGGTTTGCGCGACCGAGAGCATCAGGAACGGAATTGTCTTGCCGGTAAGGATCGACATCGGACGGACTGGCGCGATCCTCAGTCGGCGGAGAGTCCCCTGCTCGCGCTCGTGCAGCACCGATCGGGCCATGAAGCTTACGATAAAGAAGACAAAGAACACCGTGTAGGAGGGGACGATCGTGGTGTAGACCTCTTCGCTGCGGACAATCGGCCGGGGCGTGGCCGCCTCGGGCTGCAGGTTGGGCTTGTCTGCCTCTTCGTCGAACTGCGCGCACGTGGTCGACATGAATCGCCGATGCAGCGCGTGGCGGCACATCACCGGCGGAACGATCGTTTTGAAAATCACCGAGAAGGCCAGTTGCTCGATAAGAGAGTGTGTGCTGGAGTCGGCCTCGCGGCTCAGGAGCGTCACATCGAGCGAGCCGAGTCCCTCCTTGAGCTGGTTGTCGAGGATGTCCCCCGGCTTCAAATGGCTGATCTGGCGATAGAAGTTCGGCCCGACGACCAGTGCGGCGTTCACCGTTCCTTTGTCGACTTCCGCCTGGGCCCGCTCTAGGGTCAGGATTTCCTTGATCTCGAATCCGCCGCGCTCCTGAAGCTGGTTGATTACCTTGACGATGATGTTGCGGGCGATTTTCTTCTGCTTGATTTTTTCCTCGGCATCGAGCGTTTCGGCGGGCTCTTTGGTCGTGGCGTTCGCAGCCGGACTCGCCTCTCTCGCCTTTTCGCCGGGCTCCTTCGCACCCCCCTCCGCGGGCTTGGCGCCCTCGGGTTTGGAGTCCGTGTTGTCGTCATCGTCCCAGCCGGCCTGGCCGATCTGCTCATAGGCGACAGCGTCGACGACGCCCACCGTGAGGACCTGGTTGGTGTTCTTCCAACCGAGGAGCTTGCCCATCGTCAGCCCGATGATCGTGATAAACACCAACGGCAGCACGAGCAGCACGAACAGTGCTCGGGAGTCGCGAAGCAGGATCCGCAGGTCCTTTCTGGTGATTTCCCACGCTTTCATGGCGTCTTTTTTATTCCCGTTGGGCGATTCGGATCCGCGGTCGAGACGGCGTTGGTATCGGAACTGTCAATCTCGGAGCCGGCTGCCGGTCATTTCCAGGAACAGCCGCTCGAGGTTGGCGTCGTTTGTCTTCACCTCGCGCAAGTCGACGTGTGACTGGTCGAGCAGTTCGAGGATTCGGAACAGTGTTTCGTTGAGCCGTTCTTTTTTTTCGTTAACCTGCTCGCGAGGAATCACGATCGTCGCGCTGCCGTTGTGGCCCGATTCGAGGCGGCCCCACGGCCCAAGTTTGGCGGCCAATCCATTCGTCGGTCGGGAGACTCGCAGGCACAGATCGGCGCTCAATTTGCCTAGCAAGGTCTGGAGATGGTCGCACGCAAGCACACGGCCCCGGTCAACAATAGCGACCCGCTTACAGAGAGATTCGACCTCTTCCATGTAGTGACTGGCGTAAACGGCGGCCACGCCTTCCGCGCTCAAGGCTCGCACACAGTCGAGCAGATGGGCCCGCGACTGCGGATCGACGCCCACCGTCGGCTCGTCGAGGATCATTAAGCGGGGACGGTGCAGCAGGGCCACGCCGAAATTCAGTCGGCGTTTCATTCCGCCGGAAAAGGTTTCGGCCCGGTCGTTGGCCCGCGCAGTCAACCCTGTGCGCTCGAGCGCATCATCGATTCGTTCCTTAAGGGTCCGCCCTTTGATTCCATACAGGCGGCCGAAGAAATCGAGGTTCTCCCGAGCCGTCAAGTCGGGATAGATCGCCAGATCTTGCGGGACGACTCCCAGGTTCTTGCGCAACTCGCGGTTGTTGGGCGCCAGCTCGCAGCCGTCAAGTCGGATCACCCCAGAATCGGGAGCCAAGAGACCGACCACCATGTTCATCGTGGTCGATTTGCCGGCGCCATTGGGCCCCAAAAGGCCAAACACCTCGCCGGCGGCAACCGAAAAGCTGACATCCTCTACGGCGACCAGGTTGCCGAAGGTCTTCCGGAGATTGCAGACTTCCAGGAGGTTCATCGAGAGTCAGGCTTTTTCGGGTCAGCAAAGTCCGAACGATGCCCGCGACCGCGGCACGGCTATGGTATGTGATCGACATTTCGAACGATCCGAATTTACGCGGACGGATGCTCCGG
>DASZIA010000477.1:0-5063 GCA_035949535.1 Planctomycetaceae bacterium
CACGCCCGCTTCCTCGATGTGCTCCATCACGCCGCCGATGATCGTCGTCTGACCGTCGGCAACCGCGTCGACGTCAACCTCGATGGCGTCTTCGAGGAACTTGTCGATCAGCACGGGGCGATCGGACGATGCCTCGACTGCCTCGTCCATGTAGCGCACGAGCGACGATTCGTCGTCGCAGATTTCCATCGCGCGTCCGCCGAGCACGTAGCTGGGGCGCACCAGCACAGGATAGCCGATCCGCTGGGCCACGCTCCTTGCGCTCTCGACGTCTGTTGCAATGCCGTTGGGCGGCTGACGCAGCCGGACTTTCTGCAGCATCGCCTGAAACCGCTCGCGATCTTCGGCCACGTCGATCATGTCGGGGCTGGTGCCAATGATCTTCACGCCGGCCGCTTCCAGACCGCGGGCCAGGTTCAGCGGCGTCTGCCCGCCGAACTGCACGATTACGCCGTCGGGCTGCATCCGGTCGCAGATGTTGAGCACGTCCTCGGTCGTCAGGGGCTCGAAAAACAGGAAGTCGGACGTGTCGTAATCGGTCGAGACCGTCTCGGGGTTCGAGTTGACCATAATGCTCTCGATGCCCAGCTCCTGCAGAGCAAACGAGGCATGACAGCAGCAATAGTCGAACTCGATTCCCTGCCCGATGCGGTTCGGGCCGCCTCCCAGAATCATGATCCGCTGCCGGCCATCGGGTTTGCCGGGCGTCTCGTCCTCGTCTTCATAGGTCGAGTAGTAGTACGGCGTGTAAGCGGCGAACTCCGCGGCACAGGTGTCGACCTGCTTGAAGGTCGCTTCGATGCCAAGCTGTTTACGGGTGGCCCTTACCTCCATCTCGGCTGCGTTCCACCACCCCGCCAACTGGCGGTCCGAGAAGCCGTTTCGCTTGGCTTTGCGAATTAACTCAGCCGGGGCATCTTCGAGGCGGTTGACTTCGCGAATCTCATCCTCGATTGCCACCAGATCGCGAATGTTCCGCAGGAACCAGGGATCGATCTCGGTGAGCTGGGCGATCTCCTCGAGCGGGATGCCGGCCTTGATCGCGTATCGGATGAAAAAGACTCGCTCCTCGTTCGGCACGGCCAGTTTGCGGCGGATTTCGGCGTCGTCAGGCTGCTTGGGCGTGCCCCAGCGGTCCTTCTTGCCGCCGCCGAGCCCAAAGTGGCCGATTTCGAGCCCGCGCAGCGCCTTCTGCAGTGACTCCTTGAATGTCCGGCCGATCGCCATCGTCTCGCCGACCGACTTCATCTGCACGGTGAGCGTCGGATCGGCGTCGACAAATTTCTCGAACGTCCAGCGGGGAATTTTCGTGACGACATAATCGATTGTCGGCTCGAAGCAGGCCAGCGTTTCACGGGTAATGTCGTTTTGGATTTCATCGAGCCGATAGCCGACGGCCAGCTTGGCGGCGATCTTCGCGATCGGGAAACCGGTCGCCTTAGAGGCCAGCGCGCTTGAGCGACTCACCCGCGGGTTCATCTCGATGATCACCATCCGGCCGGTCTTCGGATGGATGGCGAATTGCACATTCGAGCCGCCGGTCTCGACGCCGATTTCGCGCATGCAGGCGATCGTCGCGTCCCGCATTCGCTGATATTCCTTGTCGGTGAGCGTCTGGGCCGGGGCGACGGTGATCGAATCGCCCGTATGCACTCCCATCGGATCGAAATTCTCGATCGAGCAGATGATCACGACGTTGTCGGCCACGTCGCGCATCACCTCCATCTCGTATTCTTTCCAGCCAATGATCGATTCTTCGAGCAGCACTTCGTGAACCGGCGACATCATCAGCCCGTGCCGAACTTTCGACTCGAACTCCTCCCGGTTGTAGGCGATCCCGCCGCCGGTTCCGCCCAGCGTGAAGCTGGCGCGGATGATCATCGGCAAGCCGATCTCGCGCAGCGCCTCGCGGGCCTCGTCGATCGTATGGACGATGCGGCTTTTGGGGACATCGAGGCCGATCGACTGCATGGCCTTCTTGAACGACTCGCGCTGCTCGGCCTTGGCGATGACGTGCTCTTTCGCGCCAATCAGCTCGACGCCCAACTGCTGCAGAATTCCCCGTGAGGCCAGCTCCATCGCGACATTGAGGCCCGTTTGCCCCCCCAGCGTCGGCAAGAGAGCGTCCGGCCGCTCTTCTTCGATGATCTTTTGGACATACTGCCAGGTAATCGGCTCAACATAGGTGCGGTCGGCCATCTCCGGGTCGGTCATGATGGTCGCCGGGTTCGAGTTGACCAAGACGACCTGATAGCCGTCGTCCCGCAGGGCCTTACACGCCTGGGTCCCGGAATAGTCGAACTCGCAGGCCTGACCAATGACGATCGGCCCGGATCCGATAATCAGAATCTTGCGAATGTCGTCGCGACGCGGCACGGCGTGGGTTTCCCTGGCGTATCATCCGCACCCGGCTGGCCGTGAACCTGCCCGTGCGGAAGGCGCAGTGCATCCTTTCAGTCTAACCGTATCAGGAAGCAGATACTTATCAACTTAGACGGGCGATCTGCTGCCAGACGTCGCCGGCAAACAGATTGATGGCCCGCGCCAGACCGGCTTCGACCATTTCGGCCCCGCTCACGAAGCGGCCGGGTCGCGTCCAGCGCGTCAGCACTTCGAGCGGACAATTGAACATTTTCGCCAGAAGTTGGTCCAGCTCGGCCTCCAATTGCTTGAAGTGTCGGGCCCATTCAGACGCCTCTTCGAGCCGTACGTTTTCTTCGCTCTGCCAGCGGATGGGATGAAAGAGCAGCGTCGACTGCATCGTGACAAACCGCCGCGAACAAGCGGCAAAGGGCATCAAGGCGGCCGACGAGCATTCACCCGCCACGACCGCGTCGGCTTGCAACCCGCGTAGCCGAATCAGGCTCGCCAGCGCCAGGCCGACATACGCGCTTCCGCCGCACGAATCGAAGAAGATCGTTCCCCGACTCTTCCGCGGCACTTCGATCAGGCGGCTAACGAGATCCGACTGCTTGTCGGTCAGATCGCCGTGAATCGCCAGTTCCCAATCACGCTCCGAGTGCGCCGAATGCGGTCGCGGTACGCACTCTGTCGCTGGATAGGGTTTCAGACGCCGCACGCTCATCGGGTGAGTCCAAGGTCCAAAGTCCAAGGTCAACAACCAAAAAGGGCGCCGCGCCTCTTCCGACTTTGGACCTTGGACTTTGGACTTTGGACTATTTCTGACTCGACTGCAAGGACGTCGGCTTGCACAATGAGTTGAAGTCGGACGCGCCGCGAAACGTCCGCGCTTTTTTTAGCCCCACCCGAGACGAATCCCCCCTGCGGAGGCTTGGCGTGCGCTGCCTGTCTGTGTTCATCGTGGCTTTTACCCTTTGCCTTGGCCCCGCGGGCACCGAACCGTCCGCGTTTGCGGCCGACAACGTGGTCCGGCTGACCCAGAAGGGCGACGCCCTGGACGTCACGATCGGCGGCGAGCCATTCACCAGCTATCGCTTCGCGAAGACGCAGAAAAAGCCGTATTTCTGGCCGATCCGCGATCGCGCAGGGCAGCTCATCTCGCGGCCGCTACTCACTCCGGCCGGTAAACCGTGGCGTGATCACCCGCATCATCGGGGACTGTGGTTCGCCGTCGACGAAGTCAACGGCATCAAATATTGGGCCGAGCGCGGGACGATCGCCAGCATCTCGCTCGAGCCGCTCGTGCCCACCGGAAATCCGGCGCAGTTCAAGGTCGTGAATCATTGGCTCGACCGTCAGGGAAAGCCGCTGCTCACCGAATCGACGACGGTTAGCATCTACGCGAATCGCCTGATCGCCTACGACGCAACTTTGACCGCCGAGAAAGAGCCGGTCACATTCGCCGACACGAAGGAGGGCTTGTTCGGCTTCCGGATGGTCGATTCGATGCGCGGGTCGGCGGGCAACATCGTGAGCGCCGACGGTCATCACGGAGAGAAAGAATGCTGGGGCAAGACCTTCGAATGGGTCGACTACGACGGGCCGGTCGAGGGCAAACCGGTCGGCGTCGCGATTTTTGACAATCCGCACAACTTCCGCCCCTCGAGGTACCACGTCCGAAGTTACGGACTCTTCTCGATCAGCCCCTTCGGCGAGCACGAGTACACGAACGGCCAAAATCCTGCCAAACCTGTCCACCTGGCTCCCGGCGCGAACCTGCGGCTGAGGTACGGAATCTATGTCCACGACGGCGACACAAAAGCCGGCGACGTGGCGGGCGCTTACCGTAAATATGTGGCCGAATCGGGCGAGTGAGCCCGGAGAGGAGAATCATCCGTGAACCGTGAACTGATCGAACGCTATGCGGCAGGGGCCGATGTGCTGGGGAAATCGATCCAGGGTCTCGCGCGGGCGGACCTATTGGCCTTTCCCGTGCCGGGTACCTGGAGCATACAGCAAATCGTGCTCCACATGATGGACAGTGACTTGATTGCTTCAGACCGCATGAAGCGAGTCGCGGCCGAGGACCACCCCACGCTCGTCGGCTACAACGAAACGGCCTTTGCGAAGACCCTCGCCTACGACCAAATCCCCGCCCAGGACGCGTGCGAAGTCTTCCGTCTCAATCGGCGAATTACGGCCGAGCTATTGAGACGGCTGCCGGACGCGGCGTTTAACCGGACGGGCTTGCACACAGAACGCGGAGAGGAGTCGCTCGAGCACCTCGTGACCGGCTACACCGATCACCTCGAGCACCACCTGAAGTTCATCCGCGAAAAGCGCAAACTGCTCGGCAAGCCGCTCTGAGTGCCGAAACGAGCGAGGGTGGCTGGCGTCGAGCGCAGCGAGCCCCCAGACTCTGGCGCTCTGGGGGCGAACCGAAGCGGTTCGACCCCAGCCACCCGCCGCATGACCGACGCGATCGGGGCTCCTGACGTTTCCTCTGGCTGAGCTAATTGGGATCGAAAGACATTTTTGACCTGTTGCGGCTTCGGGTGGTAAACTCTTTTCATGTCGACATCGCAGGCGTTTCATCGCGGCACCGCGCCGCTTTTCTCAATCCTTACGGCCGAACAGACAAAACGTTTGGCTGAGCTTGAGGGCGATCCTGCTTTGGCGGACCGAGTTTCAGAACTCGCCCA
>DASZIA010000478.1:0-42477 GCA_035949535.1 Planctomycetaceae bacterium
GGGGGAGGGCTCGCCTTTCGGGTTTTTTCTTGACGCTTGCGGCGCGCAGCGTTAGCGTAGCGGTTGTTGGCCACGAGTTTTTCCCTGAAGCGGGGTCAACTTAAAGCCGGCAACCTGGACCCTCGGGCGGTCGCACGCCCGAGGGCTCCTTTATTGGTGCCGACCGATTTTTCATCTCTGTCGTGATGTCCTGCCAGCCGAGCTCTTCGCGGAGGCTGCGCCGGCTCTCACCCCATCGGTTCCTCCTCTTTCTGAATCAATTCGTCTGCTTTCTTGCTCGTCATCCGCGAGTCAGCAACCGGTCGCCTGCGCGCAACGCGGATCTGTCGCGGTCACGCGGCTCGATTGACCCCGCCGAAGTCGGGCGGGCTCAAAGTCGCCGGAGAGTTTGCAGCAAGCACCGCGACGCGGCGGCGTCAGCTGCTCAACAACTGTTTGTGCTCGGTTCGGCCTGCGTCCGATTCAGGCACGTTCCGCCTTCTGGTGTTGCTCTGCCTTCCTCGCATCGCCCGCATGTCCGGGGGGGCTCGTAGACTTCCTCGCCGCTTTTGTTTCAATCGCCCGGTTGTCGATCGGACCGGACGAATGTGACTCGCCGGGCTCTTGAGCGCCGCGCGTCGTAAACGTCCTGAAAAGCTTTGGCAGAAGTGCGGGTAGAAGCCGACGCAAGAGCAGAACCAGAAGCGGCTCGCGGCAGATGGGACTGACGCGACCGCACAGATGGGAGGGCTCGGCTTTGGAAGCTTTGACAGCGCTGGCTTCCGCCTGCCGGCCGGCAGGCGCTCGGATTTGAGACGTGCGGCGTTCGAGATGGGGGTGCGCTCTGCTTCCGTGTCGCCATTTCTCCCTCCAACAAACCAAAAGCCCCCGATGCGCCCGAGAGGCGGGCAGACCGAGGGCTTCAAGATGGTGATTCGTCGGTGGTCCAACCGTTGCCGACTGTCGGACATGATTTCGCGCCGACACTTGGGATCGACGCGTTAGGCGCGTGCGGAAAGTTTGGATTTTGTAGCGGGAATCGCGAACTCGCGCAAGCGAGTGCGGCGAGAAGTTCAGAAACGGGCGAAGGGCGCGGCATCGGAACCGATTCGTTTTCGCAGCGAATCCGATTCGACGATGCCCAGCGCCGAATGACGCCTCAAGCCCGCTGCCGTCCATGACCGCACCGGCCCGGCCCGCGAAGTGCGAATTTTTTTGAGGGGTGTAGAATGGTAGCAGCCCCCTCGGTGCTGGCAACAGGCAGTGGTCCATCGTCGAACTGATGGGGGGTGCGGGCACGTTCTGCTGCCCGCGTCAGGCCCGGACCCTGCCGGAACAAAGGCTGCCTGCCTTGGCATGGATAGATGTGTACGTATGTTCAGTAATTTGGTAGCCGCATCATACCGCGCAACGCGGGCAAAACAAGCCCAAACAAGCCCACAAAATCTTGGGGGGACCGCGCCGATACTCACAATGGAATCGAGGCAGCTTTGGCATGTGTGTTTACGCGAGCACAGACTGCCTTCCCACCGGGTTGGCAATGCTCCGTCAGGACAAATCGTCGCACCGCATGACGGTTTAATGCCAGTTTCCCATGAGCGAACGATGGTACAATCCCCCTCTTGACTGCACTCGTGGTCAGGCAAATGGAGACCAACAATGCCCGAGGTAAACCATCGAGTCATTGCGTCCGTGGGTCTTTTTGCGGCGGGCGCGCTATTCGGATGTTTGGCGGACCGCCTACTGATAGATAAGGTCGCCGATCAACCAGTTCCGCCTCAAGTCAAAAGGTCGTTTGGCGAGAGCAAATACTTTGAAGATCCATTGGGATTGGACAAAGGATCGCGATCGACCAGTCTCCAGGGTCCTCCGCGAGACCATTAAAACGGCAGATGGCCCCAAGCACGCGATGCACAGGACCCGGCCCGTGCCAGGAACAAGCGGCGGCTATCGTGCCGAGTGCAGTGGGTGACGCAATGCGTTACGTCATGAAGAAAAAGCTGTTCTCTCTAGGTGCCGATTTCACGATCCAAGACGCCGATGGGAATGACGCGTTCTTTGTCGATGGGAAATTCTTCACGCTGCGCGATCGATTGGTCTTTCAAGACAGGAATGGCGACGAATTGGCCGTCGTGCAGCAGAAGTGGCTGTCCTGGGGCCCGATCTACGAAATCCATCGCGGCGGCGAGTTGAAGGCTGTTGTCAAGGAATCGCTCTTCACGCTGTTCGGCCATCGCTTCACGGTGGACGACGACCATGGCCCAAACGATTTGGAGGCTCAGGGCAACTTCACCGACCACCGGTATACCTTCACGCATCGCGGGCAAGTCGTCGCCGAAGTCTCCGAGAGCTGGTTCACCATTGCCGATACTTACGGCGTCGACATCGCGCCGGGACAGGACGACGTTTTGATCCTCGCCTGCACTGTTGTCATCGAACGTTGCCAGGAAAAAAACCGCCTCGACGACTAGCCACGATCCAACCATCGGAAGAACCCGCACCGGACCCCATTGGGGGCCGTTAGATAAGTCGCCATGGGTCGCAGACCTCTTGATCAGCCGCGAAACTGGCCGGGCACTGTCGGCCGGCACTGGGTGCGGTTGCGCCGCAAACGGTTTGCGACTCAGGCCGAGTTCGCCGCCGCGCTCACCAAAAACGGCTACTCGGTCACCGTGCCGACTGTCTCGGAGTGGGAGCGGGGCTTCCGGATGCCCAACCTGGCCGAACTGCCGCTGATCGCCCGGACGCTCGAGGTGCCCGTCCAGTCGCTGATCCCCTCCAGAGCATTCCTCCAGAAATTCTGTGATAACCAGAAATAGTCCTTGACGCGTTATTATGTTAATGCCATATTTGTAGGCGTCCCCGCTGAAAGGACGCCCGCATGCCTCACCCACGGCAGTCTCTGGTTGCCGCTCACAGGCGCATCAAGGAACTCGAACGCGAACTGGCCGCGCTGCGGTCGACGATCGGGAAGCCCGACTGCGACGTGGCCTCTATTGGCAAGCTGCTCTGCGAGGACATCCTCGGCCTGATGCTGGTCCGCTCGTCGCGCGAGCCACACCCGTTCGGCTCGACTGTCGCCCGGGAAACACTGGCCGAAGCCCAACTGCCGAGTGAAGTCACGATCGATGCCGAGGACGTCGAAACTCTCCCTCGCCGCGTGCGGCTCAGCGTGGCGAAGGGAGGCGCCGACTCTCGCGTGACGGCCCGACTGCGTGCCGACGACGGGCGCCTGGTCGTCTACGCGATCGAAGACGAGTGAATCGCGGGCCCGCAACTCTGCCGGCCGATGGGCAAGGCTCGAGCGGACAATAAAATAAACCATCATGACCACGCGGGCGTCGAAACCTGCCGCACGCTGCAGCGCAAGAGCCGCGAGGCGCGAGGATTCTTTCTTCTTCGCGGAGCACACGGACTGCCGAAGGGGTTCGGCAAAGCAGACAATGTTCTGATTCGAAAGGAATTGACACAGGGAATTCAACGCCTGGCTCAAATCTGTAAAGACTCCGGCGTGGTGCTCATGATTCAATTCTCGCCCATTTCGGAAGAGGTCGTGAAGGCCAGGGATTTGTCGCCGCTCGAAGCATGGTCGCGAGAGGTGGAAGCGTCCCACGCCAGACGACCGTCTTTCGTCCGATCGTGGTCGTGTACGATGCGCCGTTGATGTGGGATGTCATCCATCTGAATTCGGCCGGCGTGGAGACGTTTCTACCGGTCGTCGCCAAGGACCTGCAGACGGTGCCGGACAATTAGCTGGTCCGCGTGGCTGCCAACGCCGGGGCCAAGGGACACGAGTGACAGAACTGCGTCACGTCATGCGCGGAAATCGTCGCAATTGACGCAGACTTTCAGCTCCGGCCGGTCGTTCCTGAACCGGCGCACCATGCACTTTTCGTGCAACTCGCACGCGAACACGTCGAAGGGCTGACCGGCAATTCCGCAGGCGTTGCATGTTCCCTGTTCGATGACGACTCCGCGATTGGCGCAGGCCTGCGTATAACGCGGATCCGGCTGGAACGCGGCTGGCGCGGCATCGTCCCAGTCCGGCATATTTCTATACGGACAGATCACGCACGTTGCCAGCGGCGCGACGCCCGGCTCGGGGTGCATGATCCGGTTCGATGAGCACCGGAAAAATCCGGGCCTCACCATCTCGCCGCGTCGTGTGCAGGGTTCATCGTTCATGCGGGCGTAATCGTGATTGAGCCCGGGAAACCGGAGCAGATCGGCGCTTGAGAGACTCCGGCTGGAGCCGTGCCGGAGGCAGCGGTCCCGCTGCCGATCGGAAATTGGCCGGGCGTGTAGGGAAGCTGATAGAGCGTCACCGGTTGCATGCACTCGATTTTTGAGAACGCGCAGAAGTAGGGCACGTAATACGCCGGGCCTCCGCAAGTCCAAGTTCCGCCGTTCCACCATGCCATCGGGCCACCGGCCGTCCTGATCAGCAGCAATAGCCCTGTGGTGGGAATTGAATAAGCCATCGGATACGTGAAGTTAGGAAGCGGAAAATTAAATCCCGCACTAGCCATGCAGTAAAGGCCGAACTGACCGCCGGTCAAGGAGCCGCTACAGAGATTGTTTTGCGGAAAGCCGTTGCTGCCATTCCAATTCGCCGCGCCGCCCATCCACCCTGCTGGGCCAGTGCCGCCCGTTAGCGTGATAGTTCCATTCATCACGTTTTCGCACGTCCCTTGGGGCGCACCGTTGCAGTCTCCCCTCCACGGCGGATCAGGCGGGACGCTATACGGAATACCCGGCGGGAAAAAGGGAGGGTCCATCGGACACTCTGCTACCGTCGAGATTCCGCTGATGGTGCACGTCCAACGAGTCGGCCAACTGCAACCACCACAGGTTGAGAGCACGACGCACGGCGGACCAGAACAATCGGCGGGCGTGAGCGTGATTGTCGTCGGCCACCCGGTTCCCTGAGTCGAACCTGAGACTGAGAAGCTGAATGTATTCGATCCGTTGCAATTGAACTTGCCGTTGAGCGTATATTTCGCGTAGTTCGGCGAGGTGCCGGCAAACAGCGTCGATTGAGCCTGCCCAATGGAAACCGTCCAAGAATTCGTATGGTTAGGATCACTCAGCGTGCAGCCCGATGCCTTCAGGCAAAAATGCCCATTGTAGGCTGGTAAAGAGATGCCCTCGGGGTCGAGAACCCAGCATTCGGACTGCTGGCCGACGCAAAGATCGCAGGCAGTTCCGCAACCAGTCCCACACACAAGTGATGCGATCCCGAACTGTGCGGCTTGTACGCCCCAAAATCCAGAATTAAAAGTCGGCCCGGTTGTCAGCCCGGGCAGGGAAACTTCGGTTTCGCTCGCAGCGACCTTTCCGTTGATGGAATAGGAGATCGTGAACTTGCCATCTTTCAGGGCAGCAATACAAAGCGCAAGCGTATCTCCAGATTTTGGTGTGCCGGTGATCTGCGTCGCTGGTCCAGAGGCGTTCCCGTGGGCGTCACATGCCTGTTGAACGTACTGAGTGCTGGTCCAATCAATATAAAAAACGCGGCCATTGCCGATGAACACACCTTCTTGCTGGACGCTCGCCGCTTTCCAGCAGACGGCTTGCACGGTCGCCGATCCAGCCGTCCACAGGCCAGCGCCAGTTCCGGTTGGATCCGGATTGGCCGTCGTTATCCAGAGCGTGCCAGAACCTCCGTTCATATTCAGCGTGCCGGGGGAGCCGGTGGAGATCGACCAAGAGGGGCTACCGCTGAAATTCGTTTGCTGAAATCTTGAGGCTTCAGACTTGGAGGCAAAGGTTAGCGGACCCCATCCGCATGTGAGGCAGCACGGAGCGCACGGATTGTAGAGGTAGTTCGCCACGTCAGAATCCGCCCGTGGTTCCGCCCGTTGAAATCGGCGTATCGCTCTTTTGTCGGGAGATTGGCGTGTCCTGGCCGCCTTTGTTCGTGCCGCATGCCGCGCTCACCACGACCCAAGCAAACAGGCTGTTATCCCATTCGATGAACACGCCGGTTCCCGATGCGATCTTTTGCCCGCTCGGCAGACCGACGTTCTCCCAGACGGTGAGGATGTCGTTCACGGTGTTTCCGAGCGCGTCCTGGTAGGTGACGGTCGCCGTAGCCGATTCGCCCGGCAACAGGTCTTCACCGAGCGTGCCAGCCATCCCGATTTGGAACGAGCTGCCGGTCACCAGGCCGATCACGATTCCATTAAGCGTTGCGACGATCGTCCCCTGGAAGAGATAAGTCTGATCGCACCAAATGTAGGCATAACTCGCAGTCGATTGATTTTGGATCGGTTGCAGCGTCTGGGCGCCGACGCTTTTGGGGAACGTCGCGTCCTGCAGGAGCTGGGCGTAGTAAACCGTCGGCAGCGAAGATAGCAGTGGGTAAGAGGTAGTGCCCGGCCCTGCAATCGTCTGATAAAGCTGCATCTGGGCAGGAGGCGCCGGCGCGATGAGCGCGTAGCCTTGCTGAGGCTGGGACAGCATCACGAAGCCGGGATAGTCGCGGCTGAGTTGCCAGGAACCGGCGACTGGACCGACAAGCCGTTGGGGGCTGTCGTTGCCGTCGCTCTGCCCGCCGGCGATCAAGGCCAATAGGGGCGTGGAGAGTGTCGGCCTGGCACAGACTCCATTCGACCCCGCCGGCGTCACGCCCGACCCCGTGACGTAACAGGAATTGGGATCGACCGTGCCGATGCCCCCCGAACCGCCCGGCTGATCGCCAACGATCAGCGGCGAAGTTGCCGAAAGAGAGGAATCAGCGCCACTCGGATCGGGGGCTTGCCAGCTCTGCGCCTGGATCACAGAGAACGGCGGGATATCCTGGCCGGATTGGTTGATGAATCCGGTCCATTCAATCCGCGCGGCAAACCGTTTGTCGAATTGGCCCATCACTCGGTCTCTTAGGCGTGCCAGAGGTATCCGACAAACGAGTTGATGAGCTTATTCGCCGCGTGCCGGCCCGATGGAGTTTGCCCGGCCCGATCGGCCCGTTCCTTCTCGGCGCGGCGTCTTGCGCCCCACGGCAGCACGTAAGGATTGTGCTCGGTGGCCAGGCTGGCGCGGGTCATCGTGGAGCCGCCGGGGCCCGAGTGAATCGTGTAGGTCACCTGCTGAATCAGGCCGTCAACCTGGATCGGCACAATCCCTGCATAAGGGACATCGAAAGAGTCCTGTTCGATGTACTCTTGGGCGGCCGCTTGCAGATAGTAATTGGCTTCGTCTTGCAGACTGTCGGATTGTGCGTTGTCCGTGAATCCAATGAGCTGGAAATTCGGGTCAAACTGGCCGACTGTCTTAGTGAAAATCTCTTCGCGATGAACGATCTGCGGCTGCGTCTGCAGCGTGGAACCGAGGTCCATGCTTTGCGTGAAACGGTAAAACTCCCACGTGTCGTTATGTCGAATTGAATAGGCGATTTTGACCTGGATGTTGGCCGGAGCGTAGTTCGATCCCAGTGGGATGATGGCGCCCTCCACAATGCCGGACGCTCCCATCGAATAGAGCTTGTCTTCGGTGATAATCAGCATTCGATCTGCATCGACCTCGAGACCGTGCTTATAGACTTGGGGCGTTGTGCTCGGCGTCTGGACGGCCTGGGCATACTGCTGGTAAAAATTGCCCCAGATCTCCGGTTTCTTGGGCGTTGTCTTGCCTTGGTCGCTGGGATCCCAGTTCGTATCGATCAGCCGGTCGAATAGATGGATTTGATTGATGCTCGTAATGACATTGGCATTTCCGGCGGGAGGGTTGGGCACTTGAATCGGAAGTGCCACGCGCCACATTTTGTAGACCGACTTTTCCAAGAGCGGGCGAACGTTGGGATCCGTGATGTTGGGAAACTTGTCGGGATTCTCGTTGGCCCAGCCCTTCGGTGGCGTATAAGTCAGGTCGTCGATCGGCTTGATCGATCCGTCTTTATCGATGCCGACTGCCTCTAGCGGGATGAAACCCTGATAAACCGCCGGTCCGCCAACCAGCTTGAGCGAGCTGGGCGTGTTGGGCGGGTTCACTCCGGCCGACACGAATGTCTGGAGTCCGTTATCCGGCAGGGAGTTGCCTTGCCCGACCGTAACGACGGCCACGCTGTCGGAATCGATCACGTAGGTCACCCGGCAGCCGAGCCCCTCGCAGAGTTGCTGCAGTGCCTCGGCCGGGTTGTGCCAGGACCAATCGATCTCGGGTCGCGGCTGGTTCGGTAGGGCGGAGACGTCGTAATTCTGTTCGCCCATCGCCTGGAGGCAAAGGCTGGCCAAATCCTGCGGCGCCTGCTCGGTGCCGGGGCGAATTTTCGTACTGTTGCCTCCGTTCTGGCTATTGCTGGCACTTGAGTTAAAGCCTTCGTTCGCGTTCGCGCCGCCGGGCATTCGCACGTTGTAGTGCCCAGAGATGTAGCCGAACTTCCATTGCCAGCGCCGATCGAGAATCGTGACGCGGGCGATATACCCCTTTTCGCTCTGGTCGATATGCGCGCTGTCCAACAGACAATTCGGCAGCGTGATCGTCTGGTCGGCGTAAGTGATCGTGAGGTCGCCCGTCGCCTCCAAACCGTCGACCAGTTCTTGCGGCAGTTCGATCGTGCACTTGCCCGGGCTGATCCCCTGCGACAGGACGTATTCGGCCTTGGTAAAGTTCGCCAGACCCGGATAGGTGACGATGCCTTGGGGATCGGACACAGGTGAGACCTGCTTCTGCGGGCTAGCCGCATGACCTTTTGAATGGCGCCCGTGCGGCTAGCCCGCACTAGCCGGCCCTTGGCCGGGCGGCTAGCCCGCATGAGCCGGCCGTGGCCGGTTAGGACCTCGTGAGCGTGAGCTTTTCGCCGACTGAGAGTTTCGACAGGTCGTCGGTGCCGTTGAGCGAGAGCGCGAGGCTGCTGACAACTTTGAAGGGGTCGAGGATCTGAGGCGACTGGCTGTAGACGTTGATCGTGTTGGTCACCGTCTTGGGCCGCTGGTCCTGGCTGAAATCGAGGATCGCGTTGTCGTAGTAGTTGATCGTCGTGATGGTCCCCGTGGTGTTGGCCACCGTCGTCCCACCGTAGCAGTTGAGGGTCGTCACGGCACCGGCTTGGGCGGTCAGCGTGCCGGCATAGTTGCTGACCGTCGTCGAGCCGGCATTCAGGACGGCCGTGCCGCCTTGTTTGACAACCGTTGTCAACGTGCAGCCCGACCCGCAGACCAGTTGGACGTCGCTCTGCTGATTGGTGACGTAGCCGATATTGAGCGTGGCGACCGTGGCCGTATCGCCCGGATTAAAAGCCAACCCCACGCTTCCCTTGTTGATGTTGACGTTGTTGCTGGAGCTCGTGCCGCGCCAGAGCAGGGCGGGAATGCCGGCGTCGGCCGCCTGTCCGGTGCCGAACACATTCAGCGTGCAGGCGTTCGAGCCGACGTTGAGCTTGATGCGTCCCGAACCCGCGCCCACGCCCGGCGTAACCTGCTGGCCGATGTTGACGGTCGTGGCCGAGATCGTCAGCTCCAGCGTGCGGTACTGGCGATAGCCGGCCGTCGCGTAAAGCGGCAGGCCGATGGTGCCCGTGTACGCCGCATAAACGCTCAGCGAATTGAGGGTGATCGACGCTTGGGAGAGTCCGTAGAGGCAGGGGACGCTCCCGGCGTCGAAGTAGACGTCGTCGCCGCCGGCCGGAGCCGATCCGGTCGACCAGTTGGCTCCGTTTGCAAAATCGTTCGGTCCGGTGGCGGCCGTGGTCGCGGTCTGACTGAATGTCGCGCTGCCGGACGTCGTGACCGAGACCGAGACGGTGAAGGGGAGTCCGGGCGTGTTGCCCGTCAGCACGATGGTCGTGTTCGCGTTGTTCTGAGCGGTGAACTCCTTGAACTCGGCATAGTTGCCGACGTTGTTGTTGATCGCATTGGCCAGCCCGTTACAAACGTCGGCCACTGTTCCGACCGCGGTTTGATACGAAATGCTCTTGCTATTGCAAGTCACCGTAAAGGTGTCATTGACGCTCGGGGAGGCGGGGGTGAGCGTCGTCACCTGCGTTACCGGCGCCGCGTTGCCTAACCAACGTTGTGTTGCCACGGATGTATTCCTTTGGGGGCTAGCCGCGTGTTCGTCTGTCCGGCATTCATGCAGCTAGCCTGCACGAGCCGGCCCTTCGCCGGGCGGCTAGGCCGCACAAATCGCCTGTTAGGCGGTGTTGGGTGTTCCGGTGAGTGAACCGCTGGCCTCGAAGGTGTAGGACCAGTTCACCGGGAAATCGAGCGTGCCGTAGCGCTGGGGCGACCCCTGCGAGATCTGCCGCTCTTGAAAGATCTCGGCATCCGGCCAGATCGGCGCGGGGACGGGGGGCGTCCCGTAAAGTCCGATCGCCGAGCCCGATTGGACGACTTTGTAGGTGCTCTGTTCGGAAGTCTGCTGCCGGATCCAGGTCCCTAGGGCCACGGGGATCCAAACGCGAATCGGCCCGCCCGTGCCTTGGTACTTCAGCGTCTCTTCGAACTTCGTGACGACGTTTTCGCTGGTGAGCGCGGTCTCCCCCTCGACGGCAAACGAATAGCTGCGACCGGCCGCCGGCTGATACTCGGCCGTGCCGAGCGTGTCGGGAAAACTGGGGGCTTGCACGATCCGCGTGCCGCCGTTGCAATTAGCGTTTAACAGGGCGTGAGCCGTCGGCGTGACGCCGTCATCGAGGTAGAGCACCAGGTCATTGCCGTCGACGGAGTAGGCTGCGGTCAACTGCCGAATGGCATTGGTGATCGCGGCCTGCGTCGAATAGTTTAAGAGGAGCCCCTGGCAATCCCAGCGTTCTTTGTAGGCGTAGTAGACCCCCGCCTGAGACCGCATCGGCTCCCGCGTGATGCGCAGGCTGACTTCGTTCTGGCTATGCTGATACGAGCCGTATTTAACGATCATGGAATTGGGTCTATCGGCGCTGTAAAGTAGGAATCGCCGCAAGGTGAGCCAGCGGCATTCGCATGCTGTTTGTTCGCATGTGTTGAGGCCACTCGCAGGACGGTTGCTCCTATGAAGATTTCCAATTTGATTGCCTGTCCGCGTCTACGAGCGCGCTGGTAGATTTGCATCCGACAAGAGGTGCCCCTCCGGGGCGACGCCATGAACGAAGTCAAATGCCCAAATTGTTCGCAAGCGGTGAAATTTTCCCAAGCGGCAGCCGCCAGAACGCTGAGGTGCTTTCGCTGTGATCATCGTTTCACTGTCGAACAAGGGGGCGCCGGGGAGTGGCGAACTCTCGACGTGGTAATTTCAACTGACGCGGCGGGCCCGCTCAACTCAAGCGCGCCAGCCACAGCGGTCGAGCGACTTGTGGATGAGGGCTTTCATCCCTTTGACGCGCTCCACCCTTGGGCTGAGATCCTTTTGGTGGTCTGGAAGTGGCTTGCCGTTATCGCCGCCGTAGGTTTGGTGCTGGCTGGATTGGTATTGTTGCTCGACGCAATTGCCTATCAATCACAACCCAGTACCAGGGCGTACGGGAACTCCCTCGCTTGGAATGGGCTCATTTGCTTGTTTGCGGCTCCTCTCGAATTCATCGTCTCATTCGGTTTGATTGAACTCGCTCGAGCGGCGCTTAACATTGACTCGACTCTCTTGGACATCAGGGATAAACAGTCTTAGTCGCTCTTGAAGTGTCACCACGGAACGCGGATTGCCATTCCATCTGAAAATCACGCCCCGCCTGGGAGCTCGAAAGTCCGGAGACATATTGACTTATGTGCTTGCTTGCTTGATGCGCTGCGCGGATTCGCGCGCCTTGTCGCTAGCCTTCCTTATGGCGGATTCTGTTTCAAATCCCAGCCGTTCGATCGCCGCGACGAAGTCTTTTCCGGCGGCGTCGATAGTCGCAGCGGCCTGCTTTTCCTTAGCTTCGCCGGTCTTCGGAACCCCCTGCTGCTTCACTGGATGGGGCTCGTTAGGATTTGTGTAATGACCCATATCTGACTTCGTGGCTTCGACTTCACTCGTTGTCCGATCGACAATCTGCGAAACCTGCAGGTAATCGTCGATTGCACCAGTCAGGTTTTCGAGAGCTTCATTACCACGTGTCTGCGCTTCTTCGAGTTTTTTCGTCGCGCGCGTTAGTTCTTGCTGAGCTTTATCCAGGTCTTCCTCACCCCCCGACTCTTTAAACTCTTTCGCGAACTCGGGATCGAGAGTCTTCGCGAGGCGTTCGTCGACATTCCTTCCGATGGCCCCACGCACGATTCCGGACGTCTTCAGCATGAGAAGCCTATCTGTGCTGATGTCTTTTCCTTCGCGCATTTCTCGCAAGATTTTTGCCGCCGCCTTTTGCTGAGCGACCGGAAGCATGGCGAGGTTGGCTTTGTCCGCGTTTACCCGATTTTGCGCCGCCGCCACTTGCTCCTGGGCGGCTAACTTCTGTTCCTTTGCGGCCCGCACGAGCTCCACGCTTGTGGCGAGCTGACTCTGCAGGGCGGCTGCGCGTTCTTGTGCAAGGTCGCGAAGCTGCGTCGCTGTTTTGAGCAATTGTTCTTGTTGCGAGAGCTGCATCTGAAGGTCGAGGGGCATCGGGTCGGGATGCGGCTGGCCCGAAAACGTCGCTTCGCGGCGCTGTCGATCGCGAAAATCGTAAACGGCCCCCATCCCTTTGCCCGTCCACCAGGCTGCGAATCTGCCGAACGTGTTATCGGCTGCCCGGCGGATGCCGCTTTCGACAGCGCCCCGCCGGCTTTCGTCAACGGTCTCTTCGTTGGCCGCTTCATCAGGGACCGCTACCCCGACATGTCCGCGAGCAAGGTCGTTGAGTTGCTTGGTCTTGGTCGCCTCCCCCCATAGATCCTTAGTGCGGCCAGCAAGTCGATTCCATCGGGCGAGGTACAGATCCTTCCCAAGCTGCATTTCCGCGTTGGCTTCCGCTGACCGGTCGGCCTCAAGGCTCTCCCTCGTAATCGGACCCGGTTTGGAAGCTAGGCGTTGTCGAAAGCTGGCGGCCGTAAGCTTGAGATCGCCGGCATCTTCCACATGCCTGTGTGCCTCTTCGATCTTTTCATGTCCTTCGTAGTAGCGGCGGACTCTCTCCTGTTGCTCGCCCATTTGCTCCATAGCTCGCTTGCGGGTTTCCTGGGAGTGAGCAATCCGCTTCTCGATTTCGGCGCTTCGTTTCGCTGAATCGTTCCATTCGACGACTGTCCCGGTGAGGGTGTCGAATTGTCCGCCGAGGAATCCAATTCGATTGAGCAACATCTTGAAGGCGTCGTGGACGAAGACGCCTTCCGCTATAGCAATGGCTCCGATGCCGGCGATTTCCCCGGCCGGCCCCAGTTTCGTCACAATCCCTTTGGCATAAGCCACAGCCGCTGTTGCCGCGCCGCCTGCCGCGGACCCGACGCCTGATTCGCCACCCGCGTTGTCGCCCGGGCCCGCCAGCAACTTTTTCCCGCCGCCCACCCCCGCTGACAAATGCTTGGTTGTTTCGAGGACTTTGTTGATGCGCTCGAAGAGCTCCAACCCGTGCTCGAAGACGCCGAAAGCAGCCTCGAACTTCTTGAAGCTCTCTTCCATCTTTTCGAGCGATTCCTTGCTCGTCGCGCTGAGGACAGTCAGATCCTTAGCGAGGTCTCGTACGCCGGAGGCGACTTTGCCGAATCCGGAGATCCCTTTTTTGACCAGTGCTTCCTGAGCTTTTTCCGCGCGCTGAAAGGCTCCTTCCGACGAGCCGGCCTCCATCGCCTTGCTCAGCGCGTCGCGCATCGCCTTCCCGAAGCCGTTGGCCGCGGCGATCATTTTCTTGAAATGCGCGTCAAACGCTTGTGAGGCGCGCGACGCGGCACCGTTCACCTGCTGCAGGATGCGAGTTTCAATCTCGCCATTCGCCTTGTCGGCCTCGAGGCGCAGCGTGACTACAACAGTTCGGTCGCTGATACCAAGTCCACCAGCCATCAAATCGTCCTCGTTAGCACGGCTTCGAGCAGTTTTTGCAGATGCTCGTGCCGGGTTTCTTCGACGTATTCTTCAACTTCGCGGATCAGGCCGGCGTGGTATTTCACGATCGAATCGTCCGGGAACTGGCCGGTCGCTTTACATTGCACGTAATGGGCGTAGGCCTTTTGGTTTTGCCGGGTGAGCGACTTCGGATTTTCGGGCGTCCCTTTGGGGCAGCCGTTTTCCTTTTGCCGGCAGGGAGGCACCGAGACGACGCCTTTGGGCGGCCGACGCAGCGGCTTGCCGTCTTGCGTCGTGTCGATGGCGCCGGTCTTTTCGTTGTAGAGCCATTCGTGACATTTCTGGCAATCTCGGCGGGCGACCTGGGGGTATCGCTTGAGCAGCAACACCCCGCTTACGAGTTTGGGGCGCCGGCCTCCGGCGATTGCGATTCGTCCGACGACTCGTGCGACGGCTGCGAGTCGGACGCCTCGAGCTGGAACACGATCGCCTGCAGCCGGTCGTAAAGCGTCACCGGCAGCTTTCGCAGCGTCGCCCCGTCGTGCGGCACCGCCTCGCCCTTGGCGTTCTTCAAGTCCCAGTTCTTGATCGCCTTGGCGAGAAAGGCGGCCACTCGTTCGACCTTTTTGTCCGCCTGCAGGTTGTCGAAGCCGTTGCCACAAACGGCCGCCCGATCGCCGGCCGTCGCCGCGCGGTAAGTAAACGAAACGGCCGCGTGCAGGCCCGGGGCCTCCTTCACGTAGCCGGCCACGGTGTATCCGTCGTCGATGAATCCGATCGTCATGGGAGTGGTCCTTGTCTCTTGTACGGTGGGCCAAGGCCGCCTCGGCCGCAGGCCCACCGATTTTTTTGAAGAGCTCGTGGGCCGGCGCCCGGAAGCCGGGCTTGGCCCACCTTACGAATCTGCGGCCTGGACGTGGTTGCTGGTGAAGTTGGGATGCGTGTAGGGTGTCACGCGGCTAGCCCGCACAAAGAGCCGCCGGCTCACCCGTGGGCGTTGGTGACGCTCAGTTCCAGCGACGCGCCGGTCTTCATGGCCTTCGCGTCGATCTCGAGGTGGATTTCGTCCCCCTTCTTGGTGACGTTGGGCGACTTGCCCGGCCACATCAGGTACGGAATGGTGAAGGTCAGCACCGACTGGGTCGAACTGATGGTCTCTTCGGCGTTCGAGAAGACCGCCGTCGCCGAGCCGAACGCGTTGGCCGCGATGTTGTAGAGGGCCGTTTCGACGCTGGTAAACGCGGTCTGCATCTTGACGGTCACGTGGCGGTCCGTGGCCGGAATCTGCGAGCGGGTCAACTCGTTGACGAACCGATCGGCCAGCAGGTTGTTATCGATCGTCAGTTCCCAACTGAACGCTGAGTACGTGCTGCTGCCGTTGAGCGTGAAGGCCGCGTCGGAGTAGATGAAGGGGCGTTTGGCGTCGAGCGTCATGCCAGTCGGGAACGAGCCGGCGGCGCCGACGGTTTCGGTCTCGGCCTCGACCGACAAGGCGCACTTGAGCATGGGATCGCTCGGGGAGCCGGTGAACGTCGCCTTGCTGACGTAACACGGCCCATACGTGAACACCTTCGCCACGCGATCGATCATCAGGTAGAAGCTCGGCAGCGTCTCAGTGAGCGAATAAACCGACGACGTCGGCCCCGTACCGAGGATGTAAGCCAGAAGTGTGTCCATGCTCGAGATGTCGCAGAGCAGATTGACGGTGCCGCCGACCTTGTAGGGCGTCGTGCGGACACGCTCCTGCGCATACGAGCGAGTGCCGCGAATGCCCGGGCTGTCGGCAAACGCGCGCTGAGCGGTCATCGATTCGCTGACGAATTCGAGCCAAAGCGAAGAGCTGGAAAATGTCGACGTGGAGGAAAGTGCCATCTGACTGGCAAAGCCGATTGAGGCGGTCATGCTTTCTTGTCCCTTTTTGTGCCGGCGCGCCGGTTGGACCGATGCCTGGCGGATGCCGGCGGTCGGTTCGGTCTGCCGAACGCGCTACTAAGTTGAGCCGAGGTTGTGGATGATTTGATCCCGGAGCCGCGCGGCCGCCCGCGCGGTTTGAGAGTCGTTGAAATGGATCGGACGCACTGGTGTCGGGTTTGAGCCGTGAAGTCCGTGCGCGATTGTGTGCAAGAGCTTTGCGGGCCCAGATTGGAACAGGGACGATTGTGGAGTCGAGGACTCCGCGCCCGAGCTTTCGTCGGCAAGCGTCTGCAGCGAGGCCACCAGCTCGCCCAGCCGGGTGCCGAATTGTTCGACGGGAATCGGTGAAGTCGTCATGCGTGCGGATTCTCCGACAAAGAGCCGCGCACGAAGTAAGCGGTGTCTTTCTCTGTGTGTCGAAGACCATTCACCTCAAACTGAAGACCAGATGACCCAGGCTCAAAACCGCTTACTTCGTGCGCGGCTCCTTCAAACGCGCACGCCTTGGCCGCCAGCTCGGCCGCGCTGGCCAGCGCCGTTTCGATCGGTTCGCCCAGGTCGGTTGGGTTGCGCGCCGTGTCGAACTGCCGATGCACGCGGCCGACGAGTATTGCGCTGTCCGGCAGCCCGAACGCCGCCTTGTACTCGGCAACATTTGCCGCGAGGTCGTCGGTCGGGTAGTGCCGACGTCCCTGTTGAGCTTGCAGCAACATTTTGGGCTCGGGGGGATTCTTGGGCTCTGACATCTTTTCTCCAGCGGGCTAGCCGCAAGGGCGCGTGTCCGGGTTAAATGCCCGGACCCAATGTCCGGGAAAACGTGACGCGGCAAGCCCGCACAAACCGGCCCTTCGCCGGGCCGCACTCACCCCGCGCTGCGGGGTTCGCGGCACGTCGCTTGAATCATGTGCATCGACAAAAACAGATTCGCGTACCAGGCCGACGGGTCGACCGTCATCAGCGGCTTGACGAACGTCTTGACGCTCTCGCTCGTCAGCGGCCCGAGCTGCTTCATGTGGAACAGCCGGCGAATGTTCTGCCGCCAGTTGAGTTCCTGTTCATAGTTGGCTGCCTGGTCCTGGTTGTCGTTGTTGACCAATGCCACGAGCACGTTGTAGGTGATGTCGTCGCGGTCATTGACTCCCGTCGACAGGTCCTCTTCGCCCGACGGCGCGATGATCACGCAGGGCAGCGATTGATTTCGATCGGTCGGCACTTTTTGGATTACCACGTTCGACGAGGTGAGACCGACGAGCGTGCCGGCCGTGATCGCGCCTTGAATTGCGGTCTGAATGTCCTGCATCACTCGGTAAAGAACTGCGTCAGCTGGCATGATCTATTAGTCCAAAGCCCGTGCGCCTGCTTGGTCCAAGGTCCAAAGTCCAAGGTCCAATGTCGGAAGACCAAGAAACGCGAGACGCCAAGGTCTTTTCGTCTTTCGACTTTGGATTTGGACTAAGCGCATCGCTAGCTGCCCGTTCTCGAGGTTGCTTCGAACCAGCCGGAAAATGTGTCGGAATAGTTGGCGAACGTCACGACGATGTAATACAGGCTGCCGACGGTGAGGTTGGCCGTGCCGGGAATGAGTCCTCGATAGTCGCCGTTGGTTGCCGTCACGAATGACATGGTGACGCCGGTAAGTCCGCTGATTGCCGGTCCCTGCAGCGGGCTGCTCTCGGGCCCGATGTTGTAGTAGACGGTGAATGACGGCCGAGCATCGGTGACGGCCTTGCTGGTCGACGCCAGGATGTAGCCTTGCAAATACACATCGTTGTCGTTGCCGACGAAAAGTGTCGCCACAGGTATCTCTGTTTGCGGGCGTACCGCCTGTTTGCTGGTTCGCTTTCATGCGGCTAGCCCGCGTAAGCCGGCCAACGGCTGGGCTAGCCTGCACAGAGAGCCGAGGCTCACTGCACGGTTAGGTTGGCTTGTCGTGTCGGCGTTACGGTGAAATTGGTTGCTTTGCGAGTCGGCGTCACGGTCAAGAACGCCAACTTGGCCCCCACAAACCCTCCCGCCGGGGTCAAACGCAGGCGGGACAATCGATGCCGGTATTGCGTACGCGGCCGTGGCACCGGACGCACGAACAAACCCGTGTAGCGGGGCAGCGATATGCTTGGCGGCGGAGCTCCGATGACTGGCGACGCGTAGACGATGCAGTCGCGAACGCGGGGCTTGATCCCCTTCTGCTTGGCCAGGACTGTGTAGCCGGTATAGTTCGGAGTCGGCACCCCCGGCGGAACGCCGGTTTCAATGCTCCGACCGAGGATCGGCTGAATGACCTTGCGCTGCTTGCCGCCGACTGGGTTTTTTGGTCCGGCGAGAACAACAGTGGCTTGAGTTCCAAAGGCCGGCGTGATGAGCGTTAACTCGGCGCCCCACGGGCCTTGAATCGTTCCGGCCCAGTCTCCGTTTGAGGACTGGATCACGTAAGACGACTCGACGCCATATTGCGTCAGCGGATTGGCCGTGAGGACGGTGAGGAGGGCCGAAATGCTGTCGAAGTTAGCCCAATTCCCGGCACCGACCGGAGTCTCGTAGCGGAACTGAAAGTCGGCGTGGAGCGGACCGGTCCCTTCGATGTTGCTACCCAGTGTTGGCGCCGTCGCAAGGACTTGAAAGCTCGTGGCGCTTGCACTCGTCTGCACAATGCTCGGTGCAGCCGGCTCCGTGGCCCAAGCGACGGCGCTCGACGCCGGACTCGTCCCGTTGCCGTTGACGGTCTGAACCTTGAAGGCGTATTCGTTCGCGGCCGTGAGCCCGCTGACTGTGTAGGAGTTCGTGTTGACTCCCGACGCTATCTGCGCGAACGTCCCGCCCAGCGAGCTGGCCTGCAACACGTTGTAGCTCGTGGCGCCGGTGACCGCGTTCCAACTCAGATCGAGCGCCGTGGTCGGATTCGTGGCATCATTGGTGACAGACAGTCCAGTCGGAGCGCTCGGAGGCAGCGTCAGCGCATACGGCCCGAGGCGCGGCTGCTGAACTGGAAATCTGCGACCCTTGATTGCCACAGGTGTTTCTGCCTTGCGTCGGCGCTGGCCGTTTCGGCCATAACGGCCGACGCCAGCTAAAGTCTGCGGCCTAGCCGCTTAGGTGTCTCTAAAAACGTGATGGTTCGTGCGGGCTAGCCGCGTGTTTGCCGGTTAGCTTTCCTGCGGGTAGCCCGCATAAGCCGGCCAATGGCCGGGCGGTCAGGCCGCAGAAAGGTAGCCAGCGGCTACCCGTTGTATGGAGCAAACTTGTTCGCGTCGGCCGGATCCGCGACCTTTGCTGCCGGCGGCAACGCTTTGATTCGCTCAGCTTCCGTGACGGTCGCCGCGACCCAGGGACCTTGCCTGAAGCACTCCGTTTCACCCCGATCGTTGAGCGAGTAAATCAGCACCGTACCGGTGACGAGATCGGGATTTGCTTGCTGGGCGTATTGCAGAACGCAGACCTCCGCATAGGGGCGGTCCGAATCCCCCATGCGCTCGCCGTACAAATAACGCTTGCCTTCCCAGTCTTTGACCCACTGGGTTTTCGCGTGCGTGCCGCCAGACTTGGCGATTGTGCGGACCGCATCGAGAATCCCCAGGGACTCTGCTTGCTGGGCCGCCTGGCGTCTCATTTCGAGAACTGCGGTCGTCGTCATTTGGTCCTGTCTTTAATGAGGTATGCGGACTTCTTGGTTCCGCGCCGTTTCCGCATGTACTTTCGAGTGTAATCGCGGCGCTTTTCGCGCTGTTCAGCTGTCATTGCCCACCAGCGGCCGTTGTGGCGTTCGCGATTGTTCTTCGCCCATGCTTTCGATCGCTCAGACGCCTCGCGGCGTTTTTGCTCTTCCGATTTCCTCGGTCCGCGATGCGGGATTCTCGCCACGTTGCAGGCGTGGCAGGAAATCGCCAAATAGCGAACATCGTTGATCGGTTTCAGGTGCTCCAGCGTCAGGTCCATGCCCCGCAGGTTTTTCTTGCCGCAATGGCAGCAGGTCCGCTTCGACTTCTCGAAGACGGCCATCACGTCGTCTGCGGTCAGATGGCCCGGATATTTCAGATTGGCCGAGGCGGCCTTTCTGTGCATTGTGGCGCGCAACGGATTTCTCCGAATCCAAGCGCGGTTCCGCTTGGCGATTCGCTCGGGATTCCTGGCGTAATATTCGCGTGCCTTCTTTCTGTATTGATCCAGGTTCTTTCTCCGCTTTTTTCGGAGTGCCCGGAGTACTCTTTTTGAATTCTTGTGATACCAAGCGATTTGATACGCGGCTTTTGCCGCACGCTTTTCTGCTAGGGTCTTGTGTCTCATGAGCGTAAATATATACGCTCTGTCGATGACCTACAAGTTTAGTCAGAAACTTACTTTTAAGTAACAGTACATGTTCACGCCGGCTGGAGCCGTGACCCGAATGCGAGTGAAGTTCGCCGCCTGACACCAGGGCTCTTCGCCCAAGGGGAACTGTTGCACGAACGGGCCAGTCGGGGGTGCGAGTTGCGGACCCGCGAGATTCCGCACCGAGGTGATCGAGCCTTCGGCGCTGGAGGTGTACCCCGAGGCGGAGGTGCCCACGCTGATGTAGTTCGAGGTCGGGCTTCCGAACTGCACAGCCTCGCCGTCGACACCAGTCAGGTCGGCCGCAGCGAAGGCCGTGACGGTGGCATTCACCGTCCCGGTCTCAATCAACTCCACCTGAATCGGTGTTGCGGCGGTGAAGCCGTCGAAGCTGAAACCCCATTCGATGATGCGACAGGGCACCGTCGGCTTGAGCTGCAACATCGTTTTGATGGTGGTTCCAGTGCCGACCTTCGCGAAGGCCGCCGTGGTCTGCATCGGACCGTTTGCGAACTGATAAATCATATCCTGTTCCTACCAAAAGTTACGTGAACCGATTGTTGCCGTTCCGACGACGAACGCCGGCGTCAGGCCGATGAGCCCCGTGGTCTGCACAGCGCCGCCGGTGACGCCGGATTCGGAGTAGATGCCGCCACTACTTCCTGTTCCTGGGATGTAATACACCGTGATCGCAAAGGAATCGATTGAAGCCGTGGCGGACGTGTTGGTGGTGTTCTGGACATCAAGCGCAACTCCAAAATTTGAGGCATTGATATCCGAGACCCCGAGCGTCAGCCCCCACAGGTCGGCCCCACCGCCATACATGGCCGTCGCGTCGGATGTCCCGTACGCTGTCGCACTCGCCTCATTGTTTCCCGAAATTGTGCCGCCTTTGATGAGCGACAGAACGTCATCGATGAGATTTCCACCGCTGGCGTGGCGAACGATGGACAATCCAATGCCATTGATGGTCGAACCGCTCGGGATGTTGAAGCCGAAGTTGGTCGCTTCGAGATAGTCGGTAACAGCGGTCCCCTTGCTAGAGATGCTGCCGGAAACCGCGTACTGACCGTCAGTAATTTTGGCGTTGCCGGGATTCGTCCAAGTGGCGTTCCCAGAGCCGGACGACACGTCTGCCACCGTCCCAGGATTGGCAGTAGCAGTATTCGTGTAGTAGTAGACAGCGACTGTGATCGAATCAGCAAAGACGGAGACGCCATTGCTGTTCGGAGTGGTCGGCTGAAACTGCACGCCAAAGTTGCTGGCGTTGATATCGCTGTAAAGGAAACTGGAGCCCCAGAGATCGCTGGAACTCCCGTATGTGGCCGTTCCGTCGGTGGTCGGATAAGTTGTGTTGCTGGCTTTGTTGTTCCCGACTGCCACCCCTCCCTTGATCAGCTTGACGGTTGTGTCGCCATTGTTGTTTCCGCTTCCAATGTGTCGGACGATGCTAACGACAATTCCAGTGACCGTGGCGGTTGAAGGCAGGCTGAAACCGAAACCTGTGGAAGAAACCGCCTGGCACAAAATACCGCTGTTGGCTGGCGAGCATGTTGCATATTGCCCATCGGTCGCCTCAAGGTTCGTGAGATTGGACCAAGCCTGCCCTGAACCAGACTGAGAAAAGCTCGATGGGAAGTTCGGGCCTGCCGGCATTAGCTCACGACCTTCAGCCCGTGGCGTTCCAAGAACTCCTCTTGGTTGTCCGCCAGCTCGCAGACCCCGAAGCTTTTGAAATCCAAATTGGCAACGCAGCCGTTTACCATGTCTGGCGAGCCTCGGAAGAAGCAGAAATAATGTGTCGCCGGCGACTGGCCCGTAGGGCTGGCGGGATGCGGTAGAGCACGCTCGGGGATTTCTCCGTGTCCAGGGTTGTGCAAGTCCCACGCAGCGATCGCGGCCTGACGTGCCTGGACCACCTCGCTAATCGGGGCCAGGGCGCCCGCCGTGATTGTGCCGAGACGACGTATCTGTTCGATGTCGACGCGCTGATTTTCTGTCGTTGTCTCAAAGACCGCTTCGTTGTCACCGAGAATGGGCGGCTCGGTTACGTTGCGGAGGATTTTGTTCGTCGTTTTGTCGTAAACGATGTACATTGAAGGACTCACGAAATCACGACGATTCGGATTCGAGGCCGAACGCACCATCGAGCTGGGTATGACGGGCACCCATAAGGCTTGGTTATCCATCGGATTCGTTGCGACGGCAGCTTGTTATCTTGGGCTGCTCGCGGCTCCCCCAAGGATGGAGCTACACGAGGACGACAGCATTTTTTACATGTCACAAGCTCACGACATCTTCGTGGGGCGTCCGGTGGGTAACCATCAGTATCCGACAGGCTACGCACACCTACTTGCGATGGCCCATGTGGATTTGGGGCGACCGTGGTACAGGGTTGTCGCTATCAACCTGGCGTTCCTCGCTCTTGGTCTTTCCTCGGCCTTCTTTCTACTGCGAGGGACACTACAGCTCTCGCAGCCCGAGTCTGCGGGTATTTGCCTTCTTTCCCTGTGGTCATGGATGCTCGTTACATTCTCAACTCGCCAACTGCCCGAACCGGCGTTCTTTGGGCTCTCTGGGTCGTGCCTTTTATTTGCGAGTCTCGCTTCAGAACGCGAGCGATTTGTGCCTAACTTCGCGACGGCGCTGTTGCTGGCATGCATAGCAGTCTGGGTTCGATCGGTGGGCGCGGCCCTGCTCCCGGTTCTGCTCTTCGTCCTCGTCAAGAGGATTGACAGGCGATTCATCCACTGGTTCGTGCCGACAATTTGCGTCATTGCGCTGTGCTTCGGGCTGTTGTTCCGCGATCGATTGATGCCCAAGAATTATTCTGGTGGCTTTTCTGCAACACTCGCGCACCCCGTCTCCACCATTTCCCAGACGACGTTGTGGCGTATCCGAGAGATTGGCGAGGTCGGCCAGAACGCATCACCGACCGCCTTCGAGCCTCGGGAGCAGTCCGCATACGAGGATGAAGGCAACAAAATCACGGAGGTCCCCGAATTACCCATAGCAGTCAGAGCCGGATCAGAATTGAGGGCTTTGAGCTACGTGACCGGGACGGCGTTTCTGGTTTTGATGGCAATCGGCTTTTCCCGATCGCCAAAGAACGTCGTGAGCCTGTATCTCGTCGCCTATGGTTTCATTCTGTTGTTGTGGCCATTTGGGATGTCGAGATTTCTCGTTCCCCTCGTGCCTTTCCTCATCGCCTACGCATGGATTGGGCTAAAATCGTTGCGACCCCCTCGTTGGGTGCCGATCGTTTATGTGATCGCCTTCTGTCTTTGTGGGTCTATTGCAATGGGCAACGAATGGTTTGTGACGATTAATAGCCGGGACCAAGCGTCCCGTTCGTTTGACGACATAGTTTTTATTTTCCAGTACCGCATGGGCATCAAACTCTAGAAGGATCCTGCCGCTGGAATCGCCATTGGAGAGCCTAAGGATCGCCAAGCCCATGATTCTGGCTGATCCGCCCGAACTGATGTGGGACGGCTAATCTGAACGCGGCGTCGAGAAGTTTTTGCCGATCGTCGCGAAGGATGTTCAAGCCGTGTTGGTCAAGTAGGTTCACGCGACCACCTCGACTTTCGTGCCGGCTGGCACCGCGTAGAGAGCTGGGTCGGTGAAGGGGCCTTGTTGTTCGTAGACCATTTGCCCGGCCGCGTTCTGGACCATCGATCCGTATTTGCCGTTGGTCGGCGTCACGCTGACGGTCGTTGAGACTTGCGGTGTACTCGGCGAAGCGGCCTGCTGGGAGCCTGTCCAAAGGGGACGCAAGCTGAGGTCGTGGAAGGCGGCGGCTTGGGAGGGAAGGCCCTCCGTCAGCACCGGGTCGACGCGGAAGTCGTAAACCGTCGGCACCCAATACGGCGAGCCTTCGCCTTGCACCTTGGAGTGCAACCACGAATAGAGGAACACCGCGTCGAGGTCCTGGGCGATGGCCGCTTTGACGACTGCTGCCAAAACCTGAGACCGCTCGGCCGGCGGGTCGGGCGGGTTGCCCGAGCCCTGTGCGACGGGCCCCCATTCTGTGCAGATTTGCGGCTTGCCGTTCCAAGCGCATCCGCCTGCAACTGCCGCGAAGCGGCTGCGGGCGTTGGTTGTGGTCTCGGGTAACGCGGTTAGCCCGCAAAGAAAACCGTTACTGTCGCTCGGTGAAGAGCGGCTGTAAAAATGGAAGTCGACGACATCGCCGACAGCGGCCGGCGCGACGAGGCTGGAGTAGGGTGCGTCGCCGTAGTACGTCCCGGCGATCACGAGCGCATGCGTGAGATTTCGCACCTCGGCCGCCTGCGCGCCGAGCACGGCTGTCTCGGTATCCGCACAGAACTGGGCGTGCTGCAGAGCGCCGAACTGGTTGAGCGAGAGGCCGTTCGCCTGGCACCAGGCGGTGGCCGCCGCGTCGAAGAGGCCGTTGAGCACAGGGTGCGAGGTGTACGACCAGGGGTCGTCCTTCGCGAGAGAGTGCTCGTTGTGCAGGATGACGGCCATCAGTGTCGGGTCGTCACCGAGTGCCTGGTTGGTGTACGGATTGACCCAACGCAACAGCTGTTGGTTGAACTCGGCCTGCAGCTGCATGAGGCCGGGATCGAACCACATCCAGGGATGCATGCAGCCGGCCGGATAGCCCAGATAACTGGATGTCGTGCATTCCGCGAAGGTCGGGCACGCCCAGGCCGGCACGTCCGAGGGCAGCAACTGCCGCATGTAGTGCAGCGTCAGGACGATGCGAATGTTGCGCTGTCCGCACGCATTAAAGAACCAGCCGAGGGCCTGCAGACTCACGGGATCGAGCTGCCGCGTCGTCGTCTGCGGGCCGTTCGCGCAACAGAAGAGATTGCAGCCTCGGAAGGTGTCGAGCCCATGAATGCGGACGGCCCGCACGCCGGCGTTCACGAGGTTGTCGAGCTGGGCGGCGACCAGGGCGGTGCAATTCGGGTCGAGCTGCGGCTGACCGTTGTGCATGGTGACCATGCCGAGGATCGCCCAGTTATCGACGTTCACACCAAAGAACGTGCAGCGCTTGGACCCAAGGGCGAGGTGGCCGTTTTGGACAGTGACCGGGCCCGCGCTCGTCGGAGGAGCGTCGGGCGAGTCGAACCAGATCGTCGGAGGTGAGGGGATGTTCATGTCACGTTTGTAGGGTGGGCCAAGACCGGATTTCCGGCCGCCGGCCCACCAACTGATTTCTGACTGACGATGAAATGGTGGGCCTGCGGCCGAAGCGGCCTTGGCCCACCCTACAAGTCACAACTGTTTAATGCTTAAGCAGGCCCATTGCGTTTCCTGTTTTTCGCGACTCACCTTGTCGATCCGCCACTTGACGCTGTTGGCGTCTTCGATGACATCGCCGTTCTTCAGCACGCGGCCATTCGCACTCGGATTCAGCAGAGCGTCGGGGATGATCCAGACCGTCGTGTTTGCGTCATGCGTGAAATCTGCGAACAGGCGTCGCGCCTGGTACTCGTTGAGCTGTGAGGCCGTCGCGATACTGACGTTCGTGCCGCTCCCTGGTCCGCCCGAGGTGGCATAGATGATGACGGTGACCGCTTGTGTATCGACCCACGAGACATATTCAGCGTCCAGGATGGATTTGAGGGTGCTCACAGTACTAGTCCAAAGTCCGAGGTCCAAAGTCCAAAGTCGGAAGCCATTGCAGCCGGAGGTCTTTCAGTCATGGACCTTGGACTTTGGACCTTGGACTTTTCTACACCTTGCCGCGCGTTTGAAACTGATACGGGCCGCCGACAATCGAAATCTGCTCGTTCAGTTGGTTAAGTTCATCCAACAGCGACTTGCGATAACCGACTTGGTCGACGCTCACGCCTTCGCCGGTGGTGTTGGGTCCGCCGCCCGGCAAGGTAGTCGTGATCGCGGCCAACTGGGCGTAGATCGCGCTCCGCCGGGCGAGTAGATTCGTCAAGTCTTGCGGACTGGGAAGACCACTCACAGGTAGCACCTGTCTGTGCGGGCTAGCCGCGTGTTCGTCGATTCGGCGTCAATGCGGCTAGCCCGCACCAGCCGGCCCTTGGCCGAGCGGTTAGCCCGCACACAGAGCCACTGGCTCAAATTGGTAGGCGTCGTGGTTCCACTTGAGACACCCGTTTGGGAGGAATCTTCGGCTCTCGGGCTCGTAGCTTGCATTGGTCCAGGCGAGAAGCTGGGCCCCCATCCAGAATTGCTGGGTTTGTTCGCGGCCCTGAGCGTCGGTGACCGTGCGAGTTTCTTTCTTGGTCTCGACCGTCTCGACGATCTGGTAGTAGCCGTTGGGGCCGAACTGCTGGACCTTGTCGTTCTTCATCCGCGTGGCGAGGTGAATCTGCGGTGCGTCGCACCATTCGCACTTGAAGCGGTGCCGATGTGATTGGGCTCCGAGGTTCTTGATCGCGACGTACTGCCCGATCGCGTCGGCCTCGTCCATGCCATAGAGAAACATGGCGAGCGAATCGGTGCCGCGTGCGACCGCGAAGAGTTTCACCGGCACGAGGCGCTCGGCGATCACTTCGCCGGGACGTGAAGGATCCTCACCGGTGAAGACGTAAGGCTTTTCACCGGCAGCCGCGTCGACTTCGGCGTTCGGAGCCGGGGAGGGGATCGGAGTTGCGCTGTGCCCGATTCGGAAGTGGACCTGCAGGGCGCGATCGGCCCGGTCATCCACTTCAGCACTCGAATTCTGAGCAGTCTCTTCGTCGAGCTTTCCTTCGGCGATCAGTTTCTTGACCGCGGAGACAACCTTCGCGGTGTCTAGCTGGTGGGCTTTAGCCCATTCTTGGAGAGTCATGGATAGTTCCTTGTTCGTTTGTGTTCGTATTCAAAGAGCCGCGCACGCAGTAAGCGCTGAATTCGAGACGCGGTTTCGATGCGGAAGACCGCTTACTTCGTGTGCGGCTCCTTCAGAACTAGGCGGTGCACTTGGCGACGTAGCGCGGGTCGCGGACGGCGACGGTACCGCGTTCGGTCACTTTGAAGCGGGCCACCACGTCTTCGGTGAATTCGGCCTCGTTGCCCGGCGGGGCTTGGATGACTTGGATGGGCCAGTTCTCCATGTACATGAAGGCCCGTTTGAAGTCGCCGATGAACCAGCTCGTGGCACTCGAGTCGCGGGCGAAGACGAGAGGGCTCGAGAGCACTTCGAACTGGCTCACCGGGACTTTGCCGCCGAACGGCGACGGGTTGCGCGCCGGATTCGGCGCGTGAGTGGACCAGGTGCCCCCCGCAGTGGTCGGCGTGTCGGTGGTGAGTCCCGGAGCGGCCCACACCTCTGTCGCCCGTTGCAGGGCCATCGCGGTCGGATGCAGGGCCGAGGGGACAACCATCGTGTCGGCCATTACGGCGATCGGTTCGCCCGTGAACGGGTCGGTCATCTTGTCGAAGAGCAAGAGGGCCGTATTGATGCTCACGAAGTCGATGAGCTGATTGGCCGCCTGGACGTTGATCCACGGCGACGACGACTGATACGTGTTGTAGGCGGTGCCGAGGAAGTTGTAGGAGTTGGTCAGGCCCAGGATGTGGTCGAGAATCCGTTTCTCCTTGTTGACCCCCATCCAATAGCCGACCTCGCCGGCGTTCTCGAGCACGAGCCCCGTGCGGTCGAAGAAGACCGTTTCGAGCGTAACCTGCACGATCATGCCCCGCTTGGTTGTTTGTGGCGTCTGAATCCACGACTCGCTGAACGACGCGGTCGGGTAGGCCTTGCCTTCGCCAATCGACTCGGCCTCGTCACCGATACGATTGATGCCGGGGATCTTTTCGCCGTTGAACTCGGTCGGAACGGTTGTCACCAGCTTTTCGCCGATGAACGAGCGGTCCTTGTACCGATCGAGCAGCGTCGAATACATGATCTGCCCGGTGATGTTGGAGAAGTTGGCCGTGCTGATCGCGTTGCCGGCTTCCTCCAACAGCGTGCGACCGCCGCCGCGCGACGGGTTAAAGCTGTTGACCAGTTCGGGTCCGACGCGCTGGCCGTTGGCCCGGGTCTCGACGAAATTCTCGAAGAGGCCGCGGATGGAGAATTCGTGCGGGGAGATTTGCTGGGACTCGATGGCCCCTTTGAGGCCGGTCCAGAAGTCGTCTTCTTTGCCTCTCGCGCGACGGTCTTCGAGTTCTTTCCGCAAATCGCGGTGAAAGCGTTCGTTGTAAGCCACTGCCTTTGCCCTTGAGTTAGCGATGAATGCTGGAGTGTTGAGACAAGTGAGATGCGGCGGGTGGCTGGGGTCGAATCGCTTTGATTCGCCCCCAAATCGCGAATTCTGGGGCTCGCTACGCTCGACCCCAGCCACCCTGAAGTGCAGGCGATTAGTCCGGGTTACTGAGATTGGGTGCGCGTTTCTGCCACACCTGCACGTAGTCGATGTAGACGTTCTCCATGCCGCCGGTGACCGTGCTGCCGTTCTTCACACCGACGATCGGGTACAGGTAAGTCGTCACCGGTGAAGTGAAACTCACCGTGTCCTTGATGGGATAGAAACCCGAGCCGGCGGAGACGTTTTGCAACAGGGGCTGATCGTTGAGGAAGTAGCTCACCGTCAGGGTCTGCGCGGTCGATTGGGCGGTGCCGCCGATGACCGGTTCGACGAGGATGCCCAGCTTGACGAAGCTCGAGACGCCGGCCGTGTTCTTCGACGAGTTGAGCGTTTGGGTTGTCCCCAGGCTCGACACCGTGGACCAGATCGGTGAGCCGCTGGCATGCCCTTGCTTGTAGATCAGGGCGCCGTAAAAGTTGCTGCTCGGTCCGCCGCTCGATGACTGCAGCGCACTCGTCACCGTCCCGGAGAACAGCCCCGCGCACACGTTGGCATTGTTGGTGTTGGCTTCGACGTATTGAATCATCGCCTCGAAGAAGATCGGGCAGTCGGCCACGAGCTGAAAGACGCCGTTGGTGCCGCTGATGTAGGCGGCATCGTTGGCGGCCGGCGTGCCGCCCGAGGGAACGAGACCCAACACTCCGCCGGCGACGTTGCCCGACGTCTGAACCGCGTTGGTGCCGCCCGTGCTGGTCGACGTCCAGCGTCCGGTCGCTCCGGGACCAAAATCCATGAAGTCGTCGAAGAAGCCGTAGCTGTTGACGAGAAACGGTGCATGAATCGGAACGTTTGGAGTCTTAGCCATCTTTTAGCCTTGTTTCGTGCGCGGCCGCGGAGACGCAGCGCGAGCTGTGGTTCCTGACGTGGGAAAGCGAAATGGGTTTGGCTGAGAAAGGTTGCCTGACAAACGGGAGACAGACGGGAGACTATTTCAAGCGGGCTCTACCGAGCGAAAGCAGAAGATCCTGCATTGCGTCGGACGGGCCTAGCCTGGCTGCCTTGGTCGCTGACAGGGGGAGGGGAGCCGCACTCCGCGGCCGGCTGACGAACGGTTTTAGTGCGGGTCGCGCTCCGAGCGCGCTCCCGGGCGGGACCACGGCCAGCGATTCGATGAGCGCCTGCTGCGCGTGCTCGTCCTCTTGCGCCGCCACTGCCGTAATCAGTTCGGGCGTGAGCGCGAGCCCTCGTTGCGAGAGCAGGATGCAGGCTGTCTCGCGCGCTTCGAGCAAGCAGATCCGCTTCCGCAAGCCGGCGACGCGGGCTGTTTGCCCCAGCGACTCTTGCATCGCCTGGTCCGAGTCGTCGTCTGCCGATTCCTCGGCTTCGGCGCCGTCATCGTCCTCGGCGACATAGGTGTCGTCGTCGCAACCCGGGCCCTCGTTCGGGCCCCGCGGCGCTGACTTGGCGACTTTCAGGATCGCACCCAGCACTTGGAAAACGGTGCCCGGCAGGTCGAGGTCTTCACGTTTGCAGGCGGCCATTACCTCCTGGCAGAATGAGCCGCGTGAGTCAGACACCCGCGACCGTCTACCAGATTTGCCGGCCGTTACATCCGTCGAGGCATTGCTTTGAGCCGCGGCTTCGCTCGTCATCGCGCCGTCGTCATCCATTGGGCTGCTCTCAAACAAAGACGTGGTGGTTCCCGGTCGCTCGGCAATCAGATCGACCGAATGGACCTGGTTGATCTTCGTGACCTTGCCCCGGTTGTCGCTTCCTTTGTCGACCTCACCGTGGGCGTGATGCGACATGGTGAAGACGTCGGGCATCTCTTCGGCCGCCTCGAGCACCATCGGCGTCAGCGGATGATTGTCGAGGTAACGAATGTCGGCATAGGCCCCGTCCGATTCGACCCGCACGTTTTGCAGCTTGCCGAAGCGCTGCTTCACGTGCCGCGAGCCGTCGGGCACTCGCATTCCGTTTCCGTCCCGCTTCGACTCGAGGTGGTCGAGGTTGACTGGTGCCCCCTCATAGAGCGGCAAGGCCTCTTTGATGGCGGCTGGGTCGTAGTCGTAGCCTGCCATGTCGGCGAAGTCCTTCCCCAGAACTGCCCCAGGATTCCGCGAGTGAAAACCCAAGATCTTCACGCCACGGATCAATTTCGATTTGCGATCGACGCGTCCGCCCGCCGGCGCTTTGCCGATGGCGACGCGCTCTTCCAGAGCGATGTCTCGCCTTGTGCACGCTAGCTGCGTCATCTTTTTACTGACTCCGATGCGGTTCGCCCGCAGTATCCGTCGGCGTCTGCCGTTGCGGCAGTAAACTGCCGACGCAGACGAATCGGCCATCTCTAGTGGTCATCCGCCTGCCTTCACTTCTGCCCACTCGACCGTGATACCGACGCGCCAGGTGTTCGACGCGCCCCAACCGCCGGGCGTCCGCACGATCAGTGCCTCGTTGTTCGCAAGCACGAGCGGCCGCGCCGGATGCACACCCCAGCGATACAGGTCATAAGTCCCGCCAACGCCGACGGCGTTCCCTGCGACCGCGGCATAGGCGATGCCGGTTGTGTCGAGAGTGAGGGTGCCTGCTGTCAGCCCGGCCGTCGACGCGATCCGTAGGTCGCCTTCGGAGTTGAAGAGCGACGCCGGATAGTCCTGGCTCGACAGAGCTTGAGAGGCGGTCGCGCTACCCGGCACGATGGCCGTTCCGCCCGATGGCGCTGCGGTTGAGCTGCGGCCGATGATCGCCTGAAAGTCGGCCCCGACGCCCGAGCTGAATGCTTCACACTTGGCGGCAACGGTGATGCGGGAAATGAGCGCGGAGTACGTGGCGTCTCCCCACAACATCGAAAACAGCTGCCCGTTACCGGCAATACTCCCCGCGACGGCGCCGCTGACGGCGCCGATGGAATACCATCCACGCACCGTGAGACGGCCGAGCAGGGGATCCGAGATGATGTTGTTCAACATGGTTGATTGCCTTTAAGAAGCCGCGCACGCAGTAAGAGGTATTTCATTTCCTGTTTGTTGTCGCCGCATCGAAGACCGCTTACTTCGTGCGCGGCTCTTTGATGCAGCTAAGCACCATCGGCTTACGCCCGACGCTCGCCTGGCGAGTGAGCTTGGCGAGCCGCCAGCGTGAGCTCGCGGGTGCTTCGCATTTGCTATTTCGCGACTCCATCGCCGTCCTCTTCCATGTGTTTGCGTTCGGTCTCGTAGTCCTCTCCCGCCTTGGCGGCGATCGTCCGATTCGAGAGGACCCCGAGCTGCTTGTAGACTGCGGCTGCTTGAGCGGTCGCCAATTCGTCGCGAGTCGCCACCGTCGGCGGGACGATTTGCAATTCGACGAGCTGCATGAGTCGCTCGACGTCGGCGATCCCAAATTGCTCGAAGCGGCCCGCGTGCGCGGCGATCGCCAGCACCTTGCGAAAGATCCGTCGAAAGCGGCTGACGAAAAATCGCTGGTCGGCCTCGCGGGCCTTCACGAACGGGCTTTCGGCGATCAGCGTGGACGAATAATTCGCGTTGCTGGCGTCACCGGAGATCATGTATTCGGGCATGTTCCAGCGGGTGCCGACCGCCCGCATGATGTATTGAGCGGCCGCGACCGATGATTCCTCCTGCCCGTCGGGCAGCGGCTTGTATTCCTGTCCCTTGGGAACGGTGAACACGCTCCCTTTCTGAATCCGCAGCCGCCCTTTGGCCGCCGCTCCGGTGGTGACCGGGTTCGCATTGGCGATGGCCAGGTTCTGAGCCATTTGCGGCGTGGTGCCCGGCGGCATCTGTGTGATCCACGGCACGGCCGCCCGCATGGCCGAACCGAGGGCCACTGCGTCGCGGAGTTTGTTTTCGCCGACCAGGTCGGTGAGCACCGCCCACATATCCGGGAGCCCGCGCTTCACGTTCCGGTCGGTGTTGACCTTGATGTGCTCCATGAGGCCGCTGCCGAGCCGCAGAGCCAACTCGAGGTCGTCATTCGGGAGGAAATCAAAATCGGTCCCCTCCGGATTCCACAACACGTGATACCCGACGACCGTCTCGATGTCCGATTCATGCGTGACGACGCCGAACACCCAGTCGAGCGGCACGGTGTTGCTCATGTCAGGCGACAGCCCGACTCCGGCGGCGAGCCAATCCTCGAAATCGGTGGCGTTGCCCGGCTCGGTCACCCGCTCGGGCTCGATAAACCGCGTGCGGGCGATACCGTTTTTGCCCGGATAGAGGGCTGCGAACACTTCGCCGTCGCGCCGCACCCGATTATGCAACTCGCGTTCGCGATCGCCGACCCAGTCGTTCAGCTCACAGAACTCGTCGAGCACATCCTGAACGCACGCGGCCAGGCCATCGGGCGCCTGGCGTCCTGCGCGAAAAGGTCGATCGGCAACTTCGTAAGTAAACCCCTTGCCGATGACGTAGTTCCCGAGCGCCTCGAGAGCGCCGATCGCCATCGGAGCTGTCTGGGCGACGATGCGGGCCGCCCCGCGGATCATCGCCAGCTGGGCTTCGGTCTGAAAGATCGGCCGATTGCGGCCGTGCCGCCGGTCATCGACCAGCGACAGGGGCAAGAGCGGCTTGCCAAACCCGAAAGTCGGGTCGTCGATCAGGAATTCGAGAGGGTCGACCCAGGATTCGCCGGCCCGCGACACGTAGCCGTCGAACTCCCACTCGAGCAGTTCCCGGCCCTCACTCGCACCACGGTTGCCGCCCGGGGAAGAGAAGTCTCCCGGGGCAGGGCTTTCATAAAGTTCGCGTGTTTGATCCACAACTCCATTCTGCCACCGAATTCTCAATCTGCCGAGACCAAGTTTCTATGCGCGTGGAAACAACTTGGAAAATAATTGGAGCTCGGATCTTCAGTGATAGAATGAGGAAGGTCGCAGCACGACGTCTTGTACAACGTGCAAGGTATTTGCGGAATTGGCCTTAGGGCCAGCGGGCGTCGCCATTCGTCTTCGCCCCGACCGGATGGAGAGCAACACATGAGCAGCGGCCTGGTATCTGAAGAGTCCATCAATCGGTTTTTTAGGTCGCTGAAGCGAGCGTGCGACCCGGTCGACGTTGCGACGCCTCGTCGGCTGTGGTCGATCAGAATGTTTGCTTTCTTGGGACTCTTCGCGACATGGATGTACTCCCGCGACGTTCCTTGGCCGGTGACGGAAATGTTCTTTTTCGGTTCTCTGGTCATTCTCTCGCTTTGCGGGGAGCTGAAGAAACTCTGGGATCGCGTCGAGCGGCTGGAATCCGACGTCATGCTTCGCGACCTGGGTTCACGCCAAAGACCTGAGGGGTCCGACCCTGAGGATTAGAGGAGCGGGCCGGCAAGGCGGCGACTCGGGGGACGCAGCGCCCAAGAGGCAGCCGCAATCAGTGTCAAGATGATGGGACTCACAATGTCGCCCGCGGAGTCGCCCACCGCGATATGCGAGGCGGCCGCCCCGGTGAAGTCGAACACCGTGCCGGCGTAGGCCCATTCCTTGAGTCGAGGCGTCCGCGGGGCGAGCAAGGCAATCACCGCCAGCACCTTCCAGACGCCGAGGATCCCGCAAACATAAGCTGGATAGCCGAGGTGTGTCATGATCTCCACGACTTGCGGGGGTCGCAACAGGTCCCCGACGCCTCCCGCGCCCATCACGAAGACGATAAGGACAGTCGTGACCCAATAGGCGATCGTGCGGCCACGGGATGGTGTTGAGGGAACGGGAAGGTCGGTCATCCTGAGCTCCTCATGTTCGTCAAAACGTGAAGCTCCGCAGGGATTGCAACGCCAAAGCGAGTCCCCTCCCTGTAACCAGAGGATTACAAATAATCAATTTAGGGTCTTGCTTTTGGTCCGTTTGGCTGGCACGCTGGCCTAACGAAGCCTTAACACAGAGGCTTCTCCCGTGACTTTCCCAAGTCCCGGGCCGGTCGACACCCAGTCGATCGGTGCATCGCTCGCAACGTTTTTTCAGTCCGCGCTCTCTGAAGCGACAATGCGAGGAACCAGTCAATGGGCTACGTCGTGAATGCCGTCAGTGCGTCTGGCTGTAGGATGTGGGTTTCGCCTCCCAAGGACAAAACACACAGGTGTTTCGGACCTCGCCGGGATGCTGAGGTTTTCCGAACGGAAAAGGAAGCCCAGGCCGTGATCGAGACGCTTGCCGAGAAACTTCGGCCCGTCGGCTTCGACTTCGAGGTCGAGTCCGCGGGCTGATGCCCCGGTTCGTTCACCCCTGACGGCGGTAGTGAATCGTCATTTGGATCTGCTCCTTCGCATCTTTCGAGGAGATGGTGCGGAGCGTCCAATCGTGGTGATCGGCGTCTTTCCAGATGTCGACCTGCCGCCAGGTCGTCATCTTGCCCGTTGAGTCATCGCGACCGCTGACGGTGAGCGTGAGAGTTTTGGTCTGCGGATTGTAGAGGCCCTCGCCGGTCGCAAAACTGGTCGCCATCGAGTCGACCCAGTTGAGCACATACTTCTTGGCGACCGGGTCGTAACCGAGCACCTCGTGACCGATGAAGGGTGCTCCCATAAAGGTCCCGTCAAAATCGGTGACCAGCCAGCGCCCGCCCGATAGCTTGGCCGTCGCCTTCGCTGCGTTGGTGACAGGCTTCCCATCGCGGCTCGTCGATTCAATCGTGGCCTCCCAGCTCCCGACCCATTTTTTGAGCACGTCGATCTCGGAAGTCGAGCTAGTTGAGCTCAGGGCTGCCTTCGCGTCCGGTTTGGACGATGAAGGCGCAGGCTTCGTCGACTCTTGGGCCCAGGCCAAGCCGCCAGCGTTCGCCGCGAGCGCCACAAAGACGATTTGGTGAACGATCTTCATAGAGGCATACCCCTCAGAAAGTCGCCTGCGATTACCCTCGTGATGCGCTCGCATTGTAGCCGAAGTGGAAACCGGCGTAACGATTTTACTTCAGCGGCACGATCGTCTTCGTCTTGTAGCCGCAATCGCAGTACCGGTACTGCACCCGGATGTTTTCTTTGAGCAGCGTGCGCAGGCACCGGCAGTAAGTCTGGCAAGTCGGGCAGATCGGTGGCGCGTGGTTGAGCTGCCATAAGCGCATCGGGCTGACCACGGGGCTGGGCAGCGCTGGTCCTGCTGGCTGAGTGCTAGGATCCTCCATCAGGCGGTCTCCTCGTAATTTGCGACGACAAGTTGGCGAATGAGCGTGACGGCCATTTCTAGCGCGTCGGGGCCGTCGTCGAAGCGGCCGTTGGGGAGTTCTCTGAGCTGCTCGACGAGCAGGGCCGCGCCCGGGCTGTTCCGCTTGAAGCGAAGGCGGAAGTTGGCGAGCTGCCAGTTGAGGGTGCTTTGGATGCGGGCGTACTTGTTGACCGTGTGATGGATTCCATGAAGGCCCATGAAGCAGCCGGCGCGGAACAGCATCTTGTCGAGTTCATAGGAGACTAAAAGCTGGCCGAAGTTTTCCTCGACGGCGATGCCGACCAGCGGGCAATCGTCGAGGAACCCGAGCACGTCGGAAAAAATGCGGCCGGCGGCTTGGATCAGGTCGGTATGGTCGAGAGTCGCGTCGACGTAGAGTGTGCCCGACTGGTGCAGGGCCACGCGCACGCGGGCGCAAAAATCACCCACAGCGGCTTGCGTGTCGGTCCGTTGCCGCGCGGAGCCTTTTGGGTCGCACGCGATGACCTTGCATCTCAACTCTTTGGCGGGTGGAAGCTCGTCGAACCAGATCGTGTTGTCATCAAAATAGACCTCGTGAAACATGGCCGTGGGGGAGCGGCTGGGGGGACGCTGCTGAAGTTGACCCTCGGCGTGGTAGCCGAGCTGTCGTTCCTTGTCGGTGACGGTGTGAGCGTTGATGGCCTGGGGCCACAGAAGTTCGCCCTCGGTCACGCGAGGATCGGTCCAGCCAAGGGAGGTCGGTTTGTGCATTGCAGAAGCCTCGTAGCGCATGGGAAGACAAAGATGGTCCAGGTTGTCGTGGTGTGTCTTGATCATCCAACCGGCGAGGTCGTCTCGATGGAGCCGCTGCATGATGCCGACTTCGCGAACGTCGCGGGTCATGCCCCGCAGCGAGATGGTGGCCGCTCGCCAGGCGACCACGTGCTCGCGCTCCACCTGGCTCTCGGCTTCGTTCACATTGTGGGGGTCGTCCCAGACGATGAAGTCGGGGTGCTCGCCGGTGCCTCGACCGCCGATCGACGTGGCGAGCCGCCAGCCGCCGGCCGAGTTCTCGAACTTAGTTTTTTGGTTCTGGCCGCGGACGAGCCTCACGCGGTCGCCCCACCGCGATTGATACCAATCGCTTTCGAGAATCTTGCGGCACTTGAGGCTGTCGCGCGTCGAGAGTTCCTGGCCGTATGACGCGAAGAGCCAGCGAGACTGCGGCCAGTTCCGCGGCCCCCAAACCCAACACACCCAAAGCACACAGGCCAGTAGACTCTTCGAGCAGCCGGGGGGAACATTGATGAGCAGCCGCTTGATTCGCCCGTCGGCGACGGCCTCGAGGTGTTCGCAGATCGCCTGAATATGCCAGCCGTCGATGAATGGACAATTGGGCTCGACGATCGGCCAGGCCTGTTGGACGAACTCATGGAGACTGGCCTCCGCCCGCTCCTTCGGAGTTTTGTGCGCCTGGAGCTCGATCAGGGCCTGATCCATTTCGGCCGGTGGGTGCGAGCGCAGCCATTCTTCGAGCTCGCAGTCGCTCATCGATAGCAGCAAGTCGCAGTCGTCGTTCCTCAGGGGTGGCATTGATGAGGACATTCGCGTTGCCGGGACGATGGATCTGCTCGGGCTGACGTTCGGCCTTCGCTGCGAGGGTCTGCCCGTTCATCGTCACGAGGCAGCGGGCAGCGGCGATCGAGTCGGCAGGCTTCATCTCGGACTTGATCGCGATGAAGAGTTGCCTCGCAACGACGCCGCCGCGCATATCTTGCGGAATCGGCCACTCATCGGGCGGGTCGGCAACATTGGAGCTCTGCGCGGGATTGGTCGTTGGACTCATTTTGTAAACCCTTTGGAAGCACCCACCGGCTTATCCGCCGCGGCCAACGTAACTAGCGCGGCCAGCGTCGGGCGTAAGCCTGATGGTGCTGCTCTTGGCCGTGCGGACAAGTCGAGAGTGTGATGTAGGGTGGGCCAAGGCCATTGGCCGCAGGCCCACCATTTCTGCAGAATCAATCGGTGTGCCTTTGGTGGGAAACCGGCCTTGGCCCACCCTACAATTCCTCACAATCCCAAACCGTCGCGCCTCGTCCATGCGCGGCAGTCCCACGTAGCGAAAGCTCGCAGCCAACCGCCGGGTGCTGCCCGTTTTCGCGAGGGCACCGCGCGAGTGGCGGGACTTAAATCCGGGCCGCGAGACGCAGATCCAGTTGGCCGACTTCATCCGGTGGCGAATCATCCCGGGATGCGACGTGCGGGAGAAATAGCGCTTGCATGCGGCGTAGAGGCTCGCGACGAATTCCGAGAGCACGTTGCCGAGACCCACTCCTTGAAAGTCGGGGAGGCAGACCACGCGATGCTCGCGAAAGTGCCCGCCATGCGAATCGGGGCCACTGATCACAGCCGCAAACGCGGCGGGCTGACCTTCGACGAACGCGGCAAAACACTGCGCGGACGGATTGAGGTCCGCACTCAGATAGTGATGTTGCTTGAAAAGTCGCCAAGCCGCACGATACACGCGGCAGATTTCGAGCGCGATGTCGGGGCGTCCGCGAAGAGACCTCCACGTAAATTGCTCCGCGGCCGGATCGTAGATCCAGTCGGGATCGAGCCAGTCGATGACGTCGTAGTGACAAGTGACAGCGACGAACCTTTGCCCGGCGGCGCGAACGGTCCGGGCGATTGCCGCCGAGCCGATGCGGGCGACCGTCCGATCGACAACGGATGTAAACTCATCGACAACGCTAAGGCCTTTCGACTCCGCGAGCGTGCGAGCGATCCTCGCGCGGAACTGTTCGCCTGTGGAGAGCGCGTGGTACGGCCGCAGCCAGGCGGGCGGGCTCGAGAAACCGACGCTCGACAAGAGTGCGACGATCTGCTTGATACCCAGCGTCGGCGGAAAGGCGTCGACAATCGCCCGATCGATCGGCCACTTCGGCTCCGGCGGGCAGTCAAAACACTTTCGAGCCAAAGTGCTTTTGCCACAGCCCGACGGCCCGACGATCAGTCCGATGTTCCAAGCTCGCTCCTCGATCGGCAGCGACACCTTCCAACGGCGCTCGCTGCGTTGGGCCGGGGGCACGTCGAACAGGCCCTCGAGCTGTTTGACCCGCGGGGTCCGCTCGATCGGCACACTTCTCAGGCAATCAATGCTCGGCATTCCAACCCTTCGGTTTCCAGACGTGCGAGCAGCGCCGACTGTTCGGCTTCCGACGCGCATTCGATCACGACACAGAATCGTTCGACGTAATCGGGAGTCGACAGGGGCGACGTCTCTGACGCGATGCCCGCACCTTCAGCCAATTCAGCCAGCATCGACTCGACGGCTGCGCTGCCGGTCTCGACCTCGCCCAGCAGCGAATCCAGCTGCTCCCGGCTGGCTTCCGCCATCGCCGACAGTGGGTCGCGCGTAAGCAGAATTTTGTGCGCTTCAGCTTCGTCCACGTCGAGCACAAGTACAGGGACCAATTGGTCGGGAGCGGTCTCGGCCCGCAAATGTCCGTCGACCAGCTCGAGCCGACCGTCGGAAAGCTCGCGGGCCAGGAGGGCGTCCGCGAACCCGATTTCCGACAGAACGCCCTCGAGCGCGGCTCGCTGCGACGCCGGGTGCAACCGCCAGTTGCGAGGATTCGGCAGCAAATCCGCCGCTCGCACCCGCCGTAATTCGCGGATGCGGTCACGAACGATGGGCCTTCTATTGCTCATCAAGGGAACCTCGTCTGAAGGGTTGGATTCAATTTTTCGAGCCGCGACCGTGAGGGAACGGGGTCTACGGTCGCAGCGCTTAAGGCCGGCGTTCGCGCCGGTACTCGTCGAGACCAAAACAGGGCACACGTTCCACCCGGACTTCACGATGTGGCGCGCGAGCGGCGGCCACGCGTTGTGCCTCACCGGCGTCGGCCGCGAAAATCATCTCGGATCGGGTCGTGTGGGCGCCCAGGTGAGCGCGCCACCGTCCGATCCGGGTGAAGGTTTTCATTCGGTACGCGGGCATGTTGTTTTGCGCGATCAGGGCTCTTGTTGGACGCACTGTTCGACGTGCGTGGGTAGATCTCCCGTCCGCACAAGGGGAATCCGAGCCCTGAAACGGCGTTCGCGCTCGCGCTTGGCTCGCTCCTTGCGGGTCCATTCAGCGCGAATCGCCTCGCACTCGGCACGAATTTGTTCGGGTGTCGGTAGGAATTCGTCTGACATAAATCCTCGCTCAAAGAGCCGCGCACAAAGTAGGCGGTTTTTTTTGCGGGCTAGCCGCATGACTTGTTCGTGGCGCTCATGTGGCTAGCCCGTATGAATCGCATCGGCGGCAGGTCTTGATTTGTTCGATGCATTGGAAAGCAAGCACAACAAGACAAAGACACCGCTTACTTCGTGCGCGGCTCTTTGCTCGCTCCCAATGCCGCTGCTCGATCAGGTGCCCGTCGGTGCGGGCGTTGGCGCCGGAAGGTTGATCTTGTAGCCCGCGCTCACGAGCGCAGCGACGACTGCATCCGCCGCCGATTGTGCAGCTCCCTGGTCCTTCGACAGCGTTGCCTGGCATTGGGCGACGGTGGCGTCGGCGTTGGTCGCGGCTGCTTGCGCCGCTTGCAGAGCGGTGGCGTCGGTGTCGGCCGTTTGCTCAGCCGACTGCAGCGCCATGACGGCAGTGATAACGGGGTCGGGAGTGGAAACCTGGCTCATCGAGGCAACCTCATTCGTAAAAGGGGCTCATTCGTAAAAAGGGCTCATTCGCAGGAAGGAAACGGATTCACACGCTCCCAAGGGGCGGGTGTTTCAACGGTCTCGGTGCCCGACCAGCCCTCTTCGCTGCAGTAGGACCAGTAGTCGCCGCCGGGGGCGCGCGGGGTGTCGCGACAAATGCAGGCGTGCCGCGCCCGATACCAATCGAGCGTCACCAGCGGACGCCCCTCGAACGCGAACGCGCGGCGGTCGAGCGTCTCCCACGCACCGCGGTTGATTCGCACGGCCGGCAAGTGGAAGCGCACCGAAAGGGGAGCGTCGTCGGGCGTGACGAAGATGATGCGGAAGTAAGCGTCGATCTTCGAGGCGATGGCGTTGAGCTGAGCGCCGCGCGTCGCGACGTCGTTCTTCTGGGAGCGGGTCAGCCTTCTCGCGACGGTCGCGTTCGGCTGCGTCCAATCGCGAGTTAGCTCGCTCCTGAGCATCCGCGATTGCGGGCTGTCGTCGAGCGCGATGGTGAGCGTCGCCTTGTTGGGCTCGGCAGCGCGGGCCAGAGCGACCGCGACCGCGATCGCCAGCACGACGCATCCCACACTCAGGCTGCGGATTTGCATCAGTCCCAGTCCCTTTCTGACCACCAAACCCAAACCGAAAGCACTGCCAGTCCGAGGCCCAACGCCACGAAGGGCACGGCAACGATCAACAGACCGTCCATGTCACCAACTCGCCCACGTCATCAATTCACTGTTGTCCCGACCGAACCGCCGATCAGGGGGAAGCCAAAGAGATTCAGCTGCGCCGAATGCGTGGCTGGCCCGATCGCCAGCCCAGCCGGCGCGTAGACGGGCGCAGCAACATAAACGGGCGCGGAATCGGTCACGGAATATGTGTCGCTCGTCACTGGGGCGCCACTGGCGAGGGGCGCGGCCTCATACCAGAGCGGCGAGGCGGCGTAACTCATCGTCGAGCGCGTCGCAGACGCGAGCGGCGCGCATTGACAGTTGCCGTCGCAGACACAAACGCCACCGGACAGACAGCCGCAGCCGCGTGACTCCAGCGCCGTGCCGACGCGAGAAAATCGCTTCGCCTTCGGATGCCGGTTGACGAGTGCGGCTAACTCGGTCGAGGTTCCGCCATAACCGGTGATGCGGGGCGGTTGCTCCACGCCATCGACGAAGTAGACCGTCTGCGGCGTCGAGGGGACTCCTCGTTTGTCGAAGTCGGCCAGCGTCACCAGCTCAACGATTTTGAAGTGACTGCCGTCGCGGACCCCGCACTTCCAGCCGGCCTTTCTGAGGTCGCGGATCTCCATTGCGCAGGGAACGCAGCCAGGCTGGCAATAGATGACCGCGCCGGTCCAGTGCGCTGGAACATCGAAAGCCGATTCGGCCGTCGACGCGGCTGGCACTGTCGGCTTTTCCGCCAGCGCGGATTGAGGAGCATCGGCCTTAGTCTCTTCGGCTGGCGGAGCAGGTGGCGGGTATTCTTCCGTGCGAGACCGTGTCTTGCTCTGCGGTGAAAGGTGCTTGACCGAATCGTTGAGATTGAAACGCGGGGCATCGTCGAGATTGACAGACAGTCCTGGACCGGCAATCGCAGCACTCGGATGCTCATCAACGGATCCCGCCGATGCTCCGCCGGTTGCGTCTCTTTGAACGGGTACCGGCGTCGGGCGAAAGTCGGCCCACGGATTCGTGGACTCGGCGGGCGGAGCACAGCCTGCGAATTCGAGGATCAGCGCGCAAGCGAACGCGACGTCCAGCGTGCGACCCGCGCGACTTCGCACTAAAAGATTCATGCGTAGTTCCAGTTGAGGGCTTGGCCGGGGTCGTCGAACGATGTCAGGCCGCTCAAGCCGATAATTTCCACGTCGCCGTGCGAGATGTTCTTCGAGAGGTAGTCCCAAGCGGCCGGCTGGATGAAGAAGAAGCCCTGCGCCCCCCAGCCGTCGCTGCCCCAGGAGTTTTGGCCGATGAGCCACGCGCGGCCGTCACCTTGTTGAACCCCGATCGTGCTCGGCTTGAGATAGCCGATGACCGCGAGGGCATGTCCGCCTTCGGGATTGCGTGCGTCCTTCTGAACCATCTGGACGGTGAGCGGGCCGGTGCAATTTGGGAACTGGCTGCCGACAGGGATTCCGATTTGAATGACGCCGGCCGTCCCGAGGTATTGGATCGCCGTCTGGTAGTCGTGGACGACGGAGTGCGAGGCGACGAGGTGCAGTTTGCCCTCGGCCGTAGCGGCCGCGGGGATCGTGTCGGTGTACTGGCCGGCCGCCATCGCTGAGGTGTAAGGAAAGAGCGACTCTTCGCAGACGCCCTCCTTGCCGGCGGCCGCCACGCTGCCGGCGATCGTCGCGCCGTTGTCGCCGCCGCTGCA